>CAKQBM010000232.1 GCA_934216185.1 uncultured Streptococcus sp.
ACGTCAGCTTCACCTTGCCGTATATATGTTACTGACTTCGTCAGTTCTATCTACAACCTCAAAGCAGTGCTTTGAGCAACCTACGGCTAGCTTCCTAGTTTGCTCTTTGATTTTCATTGAGTATCAAATCTGTCTTTTCCCTCTTTTATGATATAATAGAAACATGAACTTAAAAACTACTTTGGGCCTTCTTGCTGGGCGTTCTTCCCACTTCGTTTTAAGCCGTCTTGGCCGAGGGAGTACGCTTCCAGGAAAAGTCGCCCTTCAATTTGATAAAAATCTTTTACAAAACCTAGCTAAAAACTACGAGATTGTTGTGGTCACTGGAACCAATGGAAAAACCTTGACAACTGCCCTGACTGTCGGCATTTTAAAAGAGGTTTATGGTCAAGTTCTGACCAATCCAAGCGGTGCCAACATGATCACAGGAATTGCGACAACCTTCTTGACTGCCAAATCTTCTAAAACTGGGAAAAATATTGCCGTCCTCGAAATCGACGAAGCCAGTCTATCTCGTATCTGTGACTATATCCAGCCAAGCTTATTTGTTATCACGAATATCTTCCGTGACCAGATGGATCGCTATGGTGAGATTTACACAACTTATAAGATGATTTTGGATGCCATTCGTAAAGTGCCTACTGCCACTGTTCTCCTTAATGGAGACAGTCCACTTTTCTACAAGCCAGCTATTCCAAATCCTGTACAGTATTTTGGTTTTGACTTGGAGAAAGGTCCAGCTCAGCTGGCTCACTATAATACCGAAGGAATCCTCTGCCCTGACTGCCAAGGCATCCTCAAATATGAGCACAATACTTATGCAAACTTGGGTGCCTATATCTGTGAAGGTTGTGGATGTAAACGTCCTGATTTAGACTATCGCTTGACAGAATTGGTTGAGTTGACCAACAATCGCTCTCGCTTTGTCATTGACGGCCAAGAATACGGTATTCAAATCGGTGGTCTCTATAATATCTACAATGCCCTAGCTGCGGTTGCCATCGCCCGTTTCCTCGGTGCCGATTCCCAACTGATCAAGCAAGGATTTGACAAGAGCCGTGCTGTCTTTGGACGTCAGGAAACCTTCCATATCGGTGACAAGGAATGCACCCTTGTTTTGATTAAAAATCCAGTCGGTGCAACTCAAGCTATCGAAATGATTAAACTAGCGCCTTATCCATTTAGCCTATCTGTCCTCCTTAACGCTAACTATGCAGACGGTATTGACACTAGCTGGATCTGGGATGCTGATTTTGAACAAATCACTGAGATGGACATCCCCGAAATCAACGCTGGAGGTGTTCGCCATTCTGAAATCGCACGCCGTCTTCGAGTGACTGGCTATCCAGCTGAGAAAATCACTGAAACGAGTAGTCTGGAACAAATTCTCAAAACAATTGAGAATCAAGACTGCAAGCATGCCTATATTCTAGCTACCTATACTGCTATGCTGGAATTCCGCGAACTGCTGGCTAGTCGTCAGATTGTTAGAAAGGAGATGAACTAATGGTTTATACTTCACTTTCCTCAAAAGCCGGCAATTACCCTTATCAGCTCAACATTGCCCACCTCTATGGCAACCTCATGAATACCTACGGGGACAATGGAAACATCCTCATGCTCAAGTATGTGGCTGAAAAGCTGGGGGCCCATGTGACCGTTGACATCGTGTCACTGCATGATGATTTTGATGAAAATCACTACGACATCGCCTTTTTCGGTGGCGGTCAAGACTTTGAACAAAGTATTATTGCAGACGACCTACCTGCTAAAAAAGAGAGCATTGACAACTACATCCAAAACAACGGTGTGGTTCTCGCTATCTGTGGTGGTTTCCAACTATTGGGACAATATTATGTCGAAGCTTCAGGTAGACGCATCGAAGGACTAGGGGTTATGGGGCACTACACCCTCAACCAGACCAATAACCGCTTTATCGGTGATATCAAGATTCACAATGAAGATTTCAATGAAACCTACTATGGATTTGAGAATCATCAGGGCCGTACCTTCCTCTCAGATGACCAAAAACCACTGGGACAGGTTGTCTATGGAAATGGAAACAACGAAGAAAAGGTCGGCGAAGGGGTTCATTATAAAAATGTCTTTGGTTCCTACTTCCACGGACCTATCCTCTCTCGTAATGCCAATCTAGCTTATCGCCTAGTCACTACCGCCCTCAAGAAGAAATACGGTCAGGATATCCAACTCCCTGCCTATGAAGATATTCTCAGCCAAGAAGTCGCTGAAGAATACACTGACGTCAAAAGCAAGGCTGACTTTTCTTAAACAAAGTGAAACTATATCAAAGAACTTCGTTATCTTGTCGGAGTTCTTTTTGTCTGTTCTTTTACCCTTCTCCCTTGCATTTTCTCTCTTTTTTTGCCAAAATAGAGGGGTAGAAAGAAGGTAGCATATGTCTAAATTACAACAAATCGTAACATATCTTGAATCAGAAAAACTAGACGTCGCTGTCGTATCTGACCCCGTCACAATCAATTACCTCACTGG
>CAKQBM010000233.1 GCA_934216185.1 uncultured Streptococcus sp.
TAGTTATGCTGAAGCTGCTGCGGAACTAAATGAATTTGCAGAACGCTATCACATTCCAGTGGTAACCAGCCTTTTGGGGCAAGGAACGATTGCAACGAGTCATCCACTCTTCCTTGGAATGGGAGGCATGCACGGGTCATTCGCAGCTAATATTGCCATGACGGAAGCTGACTTTATGATCAGTATTGGTTGCCGTTTTGATGACCGCTTGACGGGGAATCCTAAGACCTTCGCTAAGAATGCCAAGGTTGCTCACATTGATATTGACCCAGCTGAGATTGGTAAGATTATCAGTGCAGATATTCCTGTAGTTGGAGATGCTAAGAAAGCCTTGCAAATGTTGCTAGCAGAACCGACAGTTCATAACAATACTGAGAAATGGATTGAGAAAGTTACTAAAGACAAGAACCGGGTTCGTTCTTATGACAAGAAAGAGCGTGTAGTTCAACCGCAAGCTGTTATTGAACGAATTGGTGAATTGACGAATGGAGATGCCATTGTGGTAACAGACGTTGGTCAACACCAAATGTGGACAGCTCAGTATTATCCCTACCAAAATGAACGTCAGTTAGTGACTTCAGGTGGTTTGGGAACGATGGGATTCGGAATTCCAGCAGCAATCGGTGCTAAAATTGCTAACCCAGATAAGGAAGTAGTCTTGTTTGTTGGGGATGGTGGTTTCCAAATGACTAACCAGGAATTGGCTATTTTGAACATTTACAAGGTGCCAATCAAGGTGGTTATGCTGAACAACCACTCACTTGGAATGGTTCGCCAGTGGCAAGAATCCTTCTATGAAGGTAGAACATCTGAGTCAGTCTTTGACACCCTTCCTGATTTCCAATTGATGGCACAAGCTTATGGCATTAAAAACTATAAGTTTGACAATCCTGAGACCTTGGCTCAAGACCTTGAAGTCATCACTGAGGATGTTCCTATGCTAATCGAGGTAGATATTTCTCGTAAGGAACAGGTGTTACCAATGGTACCAGCTGGTAAGAGTAATCATGAGATGTTGGGGGTGAAGTTCCATGCGTAGAATGTTAACAGCAAAACTACAAAATCGTTCAGGAGTCCTCAATCGCTTTACAGGTGTCCTATCTCGTCGTCAGGTTAATATTGAAAGCATCTCTGTTGGAGCAACAGAAGATCCGAATGTATCGCGTATCACCATTATTATTGATGTAGCTTCACATGATGAAGTGGAGCAAATCATTAAGCAACTCAATCGTCAGATTGATGTGATTCGCATTCGTGATATTACAGACAAACCTCATTTGGAGCGCGAGGTGATTTTGGTTAAGATGTCAGCACCAGCTGAGAAACGAGCTGAGATTCTAGCGATTATTCAACCTTTCCGTGCAACAGTGGTAGACGTAGCGCCAAGCTCGATTACCATTCAGATGACAGGAAATGCAGAAAAGAGCGAAGCCTTATTGCGAGTTATTCGACCATACGGTATTCGCAATATTGCTCGAACGGGTGCAACTGGATTTACCCGCGACTAATACTCTTCGGAAATCTCTTCAAATCACGTCAGCTTTGCCTTGCCGTAGGTATATGTTACTGACTCCGTCAGTCTCATCTGCAACCTCAAAACACTGTTTTGAGCAGCCTGCGGCTAGCTTCCTAATTTGCTCTGTGATTTTCATTGAGTATAAAAATATTTTAAATTTGTTAAACCAGCCTAAAAGGCAATAAATAATAGAAAAGAGAGAAAAACTATGGCAGTTCAAATGGAATACGAAAAAGATGTTAAAGTAGCAGCACTTGACGGTAAAAAAATCGCCGTTATCGGTTATGGTTCACAAGGTCATGCGCATGCGCAAAACTTGCGCGATTCAGGTCACGATGTTATTATCGGTGTTCGCCCAGGGAAATCTTTTGATAAAGCAAAAGAAGATGGTTTTGATACTTATACAGTAGCAGAAGCAACTAAATTAGCGGATATTATCATGGTTTTGGCACCAGATGAAATTCAAAAAGATATCTATAAAGATGAAATTGCACCAAACTTGAGTGCAGGAAAAGCTCTTGGTTTTGCCCACGGATTTAATATTCACTTTGGATATATTAAAGTTCCAGAAGATGTCGATGTTTTCATGGTTGCTCCTAAAGGACCAGGACACCTAGTACGTCGTACATATGCTGAAGGTTTTGGTGTACCGGCACTTTACGCTGTCTATCAAGATGCTACTGGTCATGCGAAAGATATCGCAATGGATTGGGCTAAAGGTATTGGTGCTGCACGTGTTGGTCTGCTTGTAACAACCTTTAAAGAAGAAACTGAAGAAGATTTGTTTGGTGAACAAGCCGTTCTTATGGGTGGCTTGACACACCTGATCGAAGCCGGTTTTGAAGTCTTGACTGAAGCAGGCTATGCACCACAGTTAGCTTACTTTGAAGTGCTTCATGAAATGAAATTGATTGTTGACCTTATTTATGAAGGTGGATTCAAGAAAATGCGTCAATCATGTTCAAATACTGCAGAATTTGGTGACTTTGT
>CAKQBM010000234.1 GCA_934216185.1 uncultured Streptococcus sp.
CCACAAATCTTTCTAGGAATGGTAGGGTTTGTTTCAGTAGGTGTCCTTTTAGCACTCACTTTTTATAAAAGAAGTTCGAAGATGCGGGTCTTTTCTATCTTAGCACGAATTCCTTTTCTTGGAATCTTTGTGCAGACCTATTTGACAGCCTATTATGCGCGTGAATGGGGTAATATGATTTCTCAAGGGATGGAGTTGACGCAGATTTTTCAAATCATGCAGGAACAAGGTTCCCAACTCTTTAAAGAAATCGGTCAAGATCTGTCTCAAGCCCTACAAAATGGCCGTGAATTTTCTCAAACCATAGCAACCTATCCTTTCTTTAAAAAGGAGTTGAGTCTCATTATCGAGTATGGGGAAGTCAAGTCCAAGCTGGGTAGTGAGTTGGAAATTTATGCTGAAAAAACTTGGGAAGCCTTTTTTACCCGAGTCAATCGTACCATGAATCTGGTGCAGCCACTAGTCTTTATCTTTGTGGCACTGATTATCGTTTTACTTTATGCGGCAATGCTCATGCCCATGTATCAAAATATGGAGGTAAATTTTTAAAATGAAAAAAATGATGACATTCTTGAAAAAAGCGAAAGTGAAAGCTTTCACGCTGGTAGAGATGTTGGTGGTCTTGCTCATCATCAGTGTGCTTCTCTTGCTCTTTGTACCTAATTTGACCAAGCAAAAAGAGGCGGTCAATGACAAAGGAAAAGCTGCTGTTGTCAAGGTGGTGGAAAGCCAGGCAGAGCTTTATAGTTTGGAAAAAAATGAAGATGCTAGCCTAAGCAAGCTACAAGCAGATGGACGCATCACAGAAGAACAGGCTAAAGCTTATAAAGAATACTATGATAAAAATGGAGGAGCGAATCGTAAAGTCAATGATTAAGGCCTTTACCATGTTGGAAAGTCTCTTGGTTTTGGGACTTGTGAGTATCCTTGCCTTGGGCTTGTCAGGCTCTGTACAGTCCACTTTTGCGGCGGTAGAGGAGCAGATTTTCTTTATGGAGTTTGAAGAACTCTATCGGGAAACCCAAAAACGCAGTGTAGCCAGTCAGCAAAAGACTAGTCTAAACTTAGATGGACAGACGATTAGCAATGGCAGTCAAAAGTTGACAGTTCCTAAAGGAATTCAGGCACCATCAGGACAAAGTATTACATTTGACCGAGCTGGGGGCAATTCGTCCCTGGCTAAGGTTGAATTTCAGACCAGTAAAGGAGCGATTCGTTATCAATTATATCTAGGAAATGGAAAAATTAAACGCATTAAGGAAACAAAAAATTAGGGCAGTGATTTTACTGGAAGCAGTAGTCGCTTTAGCTATCTTTGCCAGTATTGCGACCCTCCTTTTGGGACAAATTCAGAAGAATAGGCAGGAAGAAGCAAGAATCTTGCAAAAGGAAGAAGTCTTGCGTGTAGCTAAGATGGCCCTGCAGACAGGACACAATCAGGTAAACATCAACGGAGTTGAGATTCAAGTGTTTTCTAGTGAAAAGGGATTGGAGGTCTACCATGGTTCAGAACAGTTGTTGGCTATCAAAGAGCCATAAAATCAAGGCTTTTACCTTGTTGGAATCCCTGATTGCTCTCATTGTCATCAGTGGAAGTTTGCTCCTCTTTCAAGCCATGAGTCAGCTCCTCATTTCAGAAGTTCGCTACCAGCAACAAAGCGAGCAAAAAGAGTGGCTCTTATTTGTAGACCAGCTGGAGGCAGAATTAGACCGTTCACAGTTCGAAAAAGTAGAAGGCAATCGCCTCTATATGAAGCAGGATGGCAAGGAAATTGCGATAGGCAAGTCTAAATCGGACGATTTTCGGAAAACCGATGCCAGTGGACGCGGTTATCAGCCCATGGTTTATGGACTCAAATCCGCACAGATTACAGAGGAAAATCAAGTGGTTCGTTTTCGTTTCCAGTTTCAAAAAGGCTTAGAAAGGGAGTTCATCTATCGTGTGGAAAAAGAAAAAAGTTAAGGCAGGTGTTCTCCTCTATGCAGTCACCATGGCAGCCATTTTTAGCCTTTTGTTACAATTTTACTTGAACCGACAAGTCGCCCACTATCAAGACTATGCTTTAAATAAAGAAAAGTTAATCGCTTTTGCTATGGCCAAGCGAACCAAGGATAAAGCTGAGCAAGAAAGTGGAGAACAGGTCTTTAATCTAGGGCAGGTGAGTTATCAAAATAAGAAAACAAGCTTGGTGACAAGGGTTCGTACACAAAAGAGTCAATATGAGTTCATCTTTCCTTCCGTCAAACTAAAAGAAGAGAAAACGGATAAAAAGGAAAAAGTAGCGACTGATTTAAGCGAAAAAGCGGAGAAGAAAAAATCAGAAGAGAAGTCTAAAAAGAAAGAGAATTTCTAGCCAATTCAACTACTTTGTGCTAAACTAAAAATATGAAACATGATTTTAACCACAAAGCAGAAACTTTTGATTCCCCTAAAAATATCTTCCTTGCAAACTTGGTTTGTCAAGCAGTCGAGAAA
>CAKQBM010000235.1 GCA_934216185.1 uncultured Streptococcus sp.
TCGCAACAAACTGTGGATGGCAAGGATGTTTATACAACATTGTCTAGCCCGCTCCAATCTTTCATGGAAACTCAGATGGATGCCTTTCTAGAAAAAGTAAAAGGTAAGTATATGACCGCGACCTTGGTCAGTGCAAAGACCGGTGAAATCCTCGCTACCACCCAACGACCTACCTTTAATGCAGATACTAAAGAAGGAATCACTGAGGACTTTGTTTGGCGTGATATTCTTTATCAAAGTAACTATGAACCAGGATCAGGCATGAAGGTTATGACGTTAGCTTCTTCTATTGATAATAATACCTTCCCAAGTGGAGAATACTTCAATAGCAGTGAATTCAAAATGGCGGATGTGACGACTCGAGATTGGGATGTTAATGAAGGTTTGACTACTGGTGGGATGATGACTTTCTTACAAGGTTTCGCTCACTCCAGTAATGTTGGAATGAGTCTACTTGAACAAAAAATGGGAGATGCTACTTGGTTGGATTATCTAAAACGCTTTAAATTTGGGGTTCCAACTCGCTTTGGCTTGACAGATGAATACGCTGGTCAACTTCCAGCTGATAATATTGTTAGTATTGCTCAAAGCTCATTTGGGCAAGGAATTTCAGTGACACAAACACAAATGCTTCGTGCCTTTACAGCTATTGCTAATGATGGAGTTATGCTGGAGCCAAAATTTATAAGTGCTATTTATGATACTAACAATCAGTCTGTACGTAAGTCACAAAAAGAAATAGTAGGAAATCCTGTTTCCAAAGAGGCAGCAAGCACAACTCGAAATCACATGATCTTAGTTGGGACGGACCCTCTATATGGAACTATGTATAATCACTACACAGGAAAGCCAATTATAACAGTTCCTGGACAAAATGTAGCAGTTAAATCCGGTACGGCTCAAATCGCTGATGAGAAAAATGGAGGATACTTGGTTGGTTCTACCAATTATATTTTCTCAGCTGTGACTATGAATCCTGCTGAAAATCCTGATTTTATCTTGTATGTAACGGTTCAACAGCCTGAGCATTATTCAGGTATCCAGTTGGGAGAATTTGCCACCCCAATCTTGGAGCGGGCTTCAGCTATGAAAGAATCTCTCAATCTTCAATCTCCAGCCAAAAATTTAGATAAAGTTACGACAGAATCTTCTTATGCAATGCCTAGCATCAAGGATATTTCACCTGGTGAGTTGGCGGAAGCCTTACGCCGAAATATTGTGCAACCAATCGTTGTAGGTACTGGAACAAAGATTAAAGAGACTTCTGTAGAAGAAGGGACCAATCTTGCACCAAACCAACAAGTTCTCCTTTTATCGGATAAGGTAGAAGAAATTCCAGACATGTATGGCTGGAAAAAAGAGACTGCCGAGACCTTTGCTAAATGGTTGGATATTGAACTGGAATTTGAAGGTTCAGGTTCCGTTGTTCAGAAGCAAGATGTTCGGACTAATACAGCTATCAAAAACATTAAAAAAATTAAATTAACTTTAGGAGACTAATATGTTTATTTCTATTAGTGCTGGAATTGTGACATTTTTACTAACTTTAGTAGGAATTCCGGCCTTTATCCAATTTTATAGAAAGGCGCAAATTACAGGCCAGCAGATGCATGAGGATGTTAAACAGCACCAGGCAAAAGCTGGGACTCCTACAATGGGGGGACTTGTTTTCCTCATTGCTGCAGTTGTGGTGAGTTTCCTCGTCGCTCTTTTTTCGAAACAATTGACCAATAATGTTGGTATGATTTTGTTTATTTTGGTCTTGTATGGCTTGGTTGGTTTTTTAGATGACTTTCTCAAGGTCTTCCGAAAGATCAATGAGGGGCTAAACCCCAAACAGAAATTGGCTCTTCAGCTGCTAGGTGGCGTCATTTTCTACCTTTTTTATGAGCGTGGGGGCGATATCCTGTCTGTATTTGGTTATCCAGTTCATTTGGGATTTTTCTATATTTTCTTCGCTCTTTTCTGGCTAGTCGGTTTTTCAAATGCAGTCAACTTGACAGATGGTATTGACGGTTTAGCTAGTATTTCCGTTGTGATTAGTTTGTCTGCCTATGGAGTTATTGCCTATGTGCAAGGTCAGATGGATATTCTTCTGGTGATTCTCGCTATGATTGGTGGTTTGCTTGGTTTCTTTGTCTTTAACCATAAGCCTGCTAAGGTCTTTATGGGAGATGTGGGAAGTTTGGCTCTAGGTGGAATGCTGGCAGCTATCTCTATGGCCCTCCACCAAGAATGGACTCTCTTGATTATCGGAATTGTGTATGTTTTTGAAACAACTTCGGTCATGATGCAAGTCAGTTATTTCAAACTGACAGGTGGTAAACGTATTTTCCGTATGACGCCTGTACATCACCATTTTGAGCTTGGAGGATTGTCTGGTAAAGGAAATCCTTGGAGCGAGTGGAAGGTTGACTTCTTCTTTTGGGGAGTGGGGCTTCTAGCAAGTCTCCTGACCCTAGCAATTTT
>CAKQBM010000236.1 GCA_934216185.1 uncultured Streptococcus sp.
AAAAAAATACGAATAGATAGGTAGGAGGAAACATGAAAGCAGAAATCATTGCTGTTGGAACAGAGATTTTGACCGGACAGATTGTCAATACCAATGCTCAGTTTTTATCGGAAAAACTAGCAGAGATTGGGGTAGACGTATATTTTCAGACGGCTGTGGGAGACAATGAAGCTCGTCTCTTGTCTTTGCTTGAGATTGCCAGTCAACGTAGCAGTCTGGTGATTTTGACAGGTGGTTTGGGGCCGACTGAGGACGACCTAACTAAACAAACCCTAGCTAAATTCTTAGGGAAAGCATTAGTCTTTGATCCTCAGGCCCAGGAGAAGTTGGATATCTTTTTTGCCCAGAGACCAGACTATGCCCGAACACCGAATAACGAAAGACAAGCTCAAATTGTAGAAGGAGCGATTCCACTGCCAAACGAAACAGGACTGGCTGTTGGAGGAAAATTAGAAGTAGACGGAGTGACCTATGTCGTCCTTCCAGGTCCGCCAAGTGAATTGAAACCCATGGTTTTAAACCAACTTCTACCCAAGTTGATGACAGGGAGCAAGCTGTATTCCCGAGTTCTTCGTTTCTTTGGGATTGGCGAAAGTCAGTTGGTGACGATTTTGGCTGATTTGATTGACAATCAAACAAATCCGACCTTGGCACCTTATGCCAAGACAGGGGAGGTAACCTTGCGTCTGTCAACAAAGGCTAGCAGTCAAGAAGAAGCGAATCAAGTGCTGGATATCTTGGAAAATCAAATCTTAGGTCGCCAGACCTTTGAAGATTTTTCTTTACGAGACCTTTGTTATGGTTATGGGGAAGAGAGCAGCTTGGCCAGTATTGTGGTAGAAGAACTGAAAAAGCAAGGGAAAACTATCACTGCAGCAGAGAGTTTGACGGCAGGGCTTTTCCAAGCCACTGTGGCAGATTTTTCGGGTGCTTCAAGTATATTTAAGGGTGGTTTTGTGACCTATAGCTTAGAGGAAAAATCAAAAATGTTGGATATTCCTGCCAAGAATTTGGAAGAACATGGTGTAGTGTCTGAATTTACTGCTCAGAAGATGGCTGAGCAGGCACGAAGCAAGACCCAGTCTGATTATGGTATTAGTTTGACTGGAGTAGCAGGACCGGACAGTCTAGAAGGCCATCCAGCTGGGACAGTCTTCATAGGCTTGGCGCAAGAGAAAGGAACTGAGGTTATCAAGGTGAATATTGGAGGCAGAAGCCGAGCAGATGTACGTCACATTGCGGTTATGCATGCCTTTAACCTAGTTCGCAAGGCTTTATTAAGTGACTAACTTTTGATATAATAGTAGATAGGTCTGAGGACCATTAGAATGTAGGAGAATAGAATGGCGAAAAAACCAAAAAAATTAGATGAAATTTCAAAAAAATTCGGGGCTGAACGTGAAAAAGCCTTGAATGACGCTCTTAAATTGATTGAGAAAGACTTTGGTAAAGGATCAATTATGCGTTTGGGTGAACGTGCAGAGCAAAAGGTGCAAGTGATGAGCTCAGGTTCTTTAGCTCTTGACATTGCCCTTGGTTCAGGTGGTTATCCTAAGGGACGTATCATCGAAATCTATGGGCCAGAGTCATCTGGTAAGACAACGGTTGCCCTTCATGCAGTTGCACAAGCGCAAAAAGAAGGTGGGATTGCAGCCTTTATCGATGCGGAACATGCCCTTGACCCAGCTTATGCTGCGGCTCTTGGTGTCAATATTGATGAATTGCTCTTGTCTCAACCAGACTCGGGAGAGCAAGGCCTTGAGATTGCGGGAAAATTGATTGACTCAGGTGCAGTTGATCTTGTCGTAGTCGACTCAGTTGCTGCCCTTGTACCTCGTGCGGAAATTGATGGAGATATCGGAGATAGCCACGTTGGTTTGCAGGCTCGTATGATGAGTCAGGCCATGCGTAAACTTGGTGCTTCTATCAATAAAACCAAAACAATTGCCATCTTTATCAATCAATTGCGTGAAAAAGTTGGAGTGATGTTTGGGAATCCAGAAACAACACCTGGTGGACGTGCTCTGAAATTCTATGCTTCAGTCCGCTTGGATGTTCGTGGCAATACACAAATTAAGGGAACTGGTGACCAAAAAGAAACCAATGTCGGTAAAGAAACTAAGATTAAGGTCGTAAAAAACAAGGTGGCTCCACCGTTTAAGGAAGCCGTAGTTGAAATCATGTACGGAGAAGGAATTTCTAAGACTGGTGAACTCTTGAAAATCGCAAGCGATTTAGATATCATCAAAAAAGCAGGAGCTTGGTACTCTTACAAGGATGAGAAAATCGGGCAAGGTTCTGAAAATGCTAAGAAATACTTGGCAGATCACCCAGAAATCTTTGATGAAATTGACCATCAAGTCCGTGTTCAATTTGGTTTGGTTGATGGAGAAGAAGCTTCTGTAGAAGGTGTTGAAACTAAAAAAGATGAAGCAGTTCAAGCAGATTCTGTGAATGAAGAAGT
>CAKQBM010000237.1 GCA_934216185.1 uncultured Streptococcus sp.
GGTTTGAAGAGATTTTCGAAGAGTATAAAATAACAGTATAGGAGAGGTAGAAAATGGAACGATTAGAAGATTACATTGCTTTTGATTTAGAATTTAATCAGCATGAAGGACAAACACACCTGATTCAAGTATCGGCAGTGCGTTTTAGAAATGGTCAGGAAATCGCCGCCTATGATTCCTATGTTCATACCAGTGTGCCTCTAAAAAGTTTTATCAATGGTTTGACTGGGATTACAGCTGAGACCTTAAAAGATGCTCCTCCAGTGGAGGAAGTTATAAAAGAATTTCAAGAGTTTGTGGGGTCTTTACCGATGGTGGGATACAATGCTGCTAAAAGTGATTTGCCTATTTTAGCGGACCATGGTTTAGACTACAGTCAGCAGTACAAGGTGGATTTGTATGATGAAGCTTTTGAACGCCGTAGTTCAGATTTACATGGTATTGCCAATCTCAAATTGCAAACTGTTGCCTCATTTCTTGGATTTCAAGGTCAGTCTCATAATAGCTTAGAGGATGCTCGGATGACGGCGCGTGTTTACGAGTCCTTTCTAGAGTCAGACCAGGCTAGAGAATTGTTAGGGGCAGAAAGTAGCCTATCAAACAATCCTTTTGGAGGCTTGGACTTGTCTCAATTATTTGACTAGGAGTGCCTATGAAACCTGAAAAACCTAAAAATCTAGGTTTTAGGAAAATCTACTTTAATCTAGATAAAATTCTCTTTCTCTTTTTCTTGATATTCCTGATGATTGAGTTTGTCTGGTTACCTCTCAATTCTTGGGTTGCTGGACTTTTGCTCCGACAGACAGGTTATCTCTTTCTTTCCTACAACAATATTTTTGCCATTATAAAGGGCTCTCCCTTTGTTAGTCTTGCTTTATTTATTCTGGTGATTGTTAATCTATTGGTAGCCTATTACCAGATAGGACTTCTCTTTATCGGAGCTCGGCACCTACTCTATCATGAAAAGAGAACCCTACTGGAGTACAGTCGCAAGGTCTTTCGTCAAAGTTTCTTATTTATGAGACAAGTGACGATTTCCAAAATGGCCTTTATTTTCTTTTATATCATGATGCTTTTTCCATTGATTCGAAAGATTTTAAAGATTTATTATCTTAATAAAATCGTCATTCCGGAATTCATAGTAGCCTATGTAGAAGATAAGTACTGGTTGGTCGGTTTGGTAATCACTATTCTAGCCTTGTTGCTGTTTTACATTTCAATACGTTTGATGTTTGCCCTACCCCAGCTTTTGTTTGAGAAAAAGACCGTCAAAGAAGCAGTCAGATACAGTCTAGAGAAGACGAAAAGGCAATCCTGGTTTTATATTTGGAACTTGCTTTGGATTATCGTCAAAACGTATCTATTTTTCATCCTTCTCTTGATTCCTATCTTAGCAAGTCAGGTGCTGATGGATGGTTTGACCCATAAGGAATCTCTTGTATTAGGAATTATCAACTTTGTCTTGATTAAGAATTTCCACTATATGGCCTTGACCTATTTTCTCATTAAGTTTGTTTCCTTTTTGACAGGGGAAGAATTAGACATCACACCAAGGAGAAAGAAAGACCACTGGATGAGATGGGGAGTGATGGGCTGTGCTTGTATCTTTTTCGCTCTCGAGGGTTATGTTTATTTGGAAGCTCCAGTAGCACATAAACCTTTAATTATCTCTCACAGGGGAGTATCTAAAAAGAATGGTGTTCAAAATACCGTCCAATCACTAGAAAAAACCGCTCAGTTATCTCCGGATTTCGTTGAGACGGATGTTCAGGAAACAAAAGATGGCCAGTTTGTCATGATGCATGATGCCAATATCAAGAATCTGACAGGAGTTAATGCCAAGCCTCAGGATTTAACCTTGGAGGAATTGACCAAACTCGATATTTCGGAAAACGGCTATCACACCAAGGTGTCTAGTTTTGATGACTACCTTAACAAAGCCAATGAATTGCATCAAAAACTCCTTATTGAAATTAAAACCAGTCGAAAAGATAGCCCAGATATGATGAAACGCTTTATGGACAAATATGGAGATGTTATTAAACGGAATAATCATCAAATGCAATCCTTGGATTACCATGTGATTGACCAGGTGTTGGCCTACGATTCACAAATTCCAGTCTATTTTATCCTGCCTTACAATAGTATTTTTCCAAGAACGAAAGCTACAGGTTATACCATGGAGTATTCAACCTTGGATGAAAATTTTGTCAACAAGCTTTGGAATACCGATCAGAAATTGTACGTTTGGACTATTAATAGTTCAGAGTCCTTTGATAAATCTGTTCAGTTGGGAGCAGATGGCATGATAACGGATGACTTGGAAATGATTCAAGACCAGGTTACCATCGCCCAAGAAGACCCAGAGTATACGGAGTTACTGTTCAAACAAGCCATGGAATTCTTTAATTTTTAGTAAGCAAAAAGAGGAACAGTTGTTCCTCCCACGATAG
>CAKQBM010000238.1 GCA_934216185.1 uncultured Streptococcus sp.
TAATTATATGTTACATCCTTTCCATCTCCTTGTCAATATATTTTTATCGTTTTTCGATATTTTTTAACTAAAATTCATAAAAACACTAAAACCAGTTAAGAAAATCTTAACTGGTTGCACTTCTTATTTTAGTCACCTAGACTGGTCGTTCATCCGTCTAAGCTTTTTTGTTTTTTAGGAAAAGGGATTCTACGTTTATGAAAAAAGGAAAAAAGGGATTTTGGGAAACTGAGGAATGAAAGTCGTAGAATAGTGGAAAATATTGCCTCTTCCTAGATCAAAACTAGTCTTGATAAACCTTAAAGTCTTGAGGATGCTTTTGAAAATTTGGATTGTAGGTTACTTTAATTTTTACTGTCATGATGATGTCCTCCATTTTAGGAATGGTTTGGCTTAGCCAAAACGTTTTATTTTCAAAACCTATCTCGTTTTGATGGTTTTATTATAGATTTCCTAACTTAAAAAAAGCTTTTAATAAGCTTGAAGGAAACTTAAAACTCTCAGTTGTTTACTGAGAGTTGATATGTCTATAACATCGATAAGATAATGCCCAGCACCAAAGCCACCCAGGCAGCATAACGAATTGTCGCATGGTAGCGATAACCTTCGATAACCTTGGGTAATTTTGTAAAGAGGTAGGCAATGTAGGCAACTATGGAAAGAAAATAACCTTTAAAATTCAAAGTGGAGCCTAGAAGACTAAATTCTTCAAAGACTGGCACAAGCACTAGGACAGCCGTAAGCATGCACCAAACCGGTAGAAGCGTTTTTTCCCTTTGATGACAAAGATGAATAATGAGTTGAGCTATGAAACCAGCTACATACATAATGAATAGTACTGAACACAGTAGAGAGATCAAAAGTGAATAAAAATATAAGGTATGAAAGTCCATCTTTCCTTGTATCATCTCTACCAATCCAGTAATAAACCAAATCAAGATGAAGGCGAACAAATAAAATAAGAGACCTAACATTATAAGAAACAAGGGATGCAAGATAGCAAAAAAATCTAGTTTTAACCGTCTTTTGTTCATTAGTTTTCTCCTCAATCAAACTCTCCTTGGCTTCTCAAATAAGCTCCTAGCACCTGCCATTCAGGATTCTCTCGCCAGTTAGGGTCAGATACAATTTGGCTAGCCACCCGTCTGGCTTCCTCTAAGATATTGTAGTCTTCCACAATATCGGCCACTTGAAATTCAGGAATACCTGACTGACGTGTCCCAAAGATTTCACCTGAGCCACGCATTTTAAGATCCTCCTCAGCTAGAACAAAGCCATCCGTGGTCTCACACATGGCCTGCATGCGTTTTTTACCAGTATCATTTTTAGGATTAGCCACCAAAATACAGTAGGACTGCTTATCGCCACGACCTACACGTCCTCGAAGCTGGTGAAGCTGGCTAAGTCCAAAACGATCCGCATCCATAATAACCATAACTGTAGCATTTGGCACGTTAACACCTACTTCGATAACTGTGGTTGATACTAAAATCTGAGATTTTCTGTCCTTGAAATCTTGCATAATTTGGTCTTTTTCATCATTTTTCATACGACCGTGCATCAGAGCCACCGAAGCCGACTCACCAAAGAAATCGGTGAGTTCCTGATGAAGGGCAACGGCATTTTTCAAGTCAAGTGCCTCAGACTCTTCAATCAGAGGAGAGATAAAGTAGACCTGAGCATCTTTTTCCAACTCGCCCTTGATCCAAGTCAATACGGTGTCCAGCTGCTCATGTTTAACCCAACGAGTAATGATGGGTTTACGACCAGCTGGCATCTGATCAATGATAGACACATCCATTTCCCCAAAAGCTGTGATAGCCAAGGTCCTAGGGATAGGGGTCGCTGTCATCATGAGAACGTCAGGATTGTCTCCCTTCTCACGGAAAATACGACGTTGATTAACCCCAAAACGGTGTTGCTCATCGGTTATAACCAACCCAAGTTTATGATAAGTCACAGCATCCTGAATCAAGGAGTGAGTCCCTACAATCATTTGAGCCTCTCCAGATTCAATTTTGGAAAGAGCTACTTTTTTGTCCGCCGCCTTCATCCCAGAAGTTAGGAGCACTACCTCTAACTCAGGAAAAAGCCCCTGTAAACTTTGATAGTGCTGCTCTGCTAAGATTTCCGTCGGTACCATGAGGGCAGACTGCAAGCCTGCCGTATAGGCTCCATACATGGCAAGGCTAGCGATAACTGTTTTCCCTGAGCCCACATCTCCTTGTAAGAGACGGTTCATATGAGCCCCAGATTTCATATCAGCTAGGATTTCCGATAAACTGCGCTGTTGGGCTTCTGTCAAGGGAAATGGTAATTCTGCAATTTTGTCTTTGATTTTAGCTTCATCGTAAGCAATTGCTAGACCATTAGTCTCCGATTTATTTTCAGCCTTTAACACCTGTAAGTTCATTTGGAAATAAAAGAGCTCCTCAAACTT
>CAKQBM010000239.1 GCA_934216185.1 uncultured Streptococcus sp.
TAGCACCAGCTACGAAACCTGCTACCAAACCTGGTTTTTCAGCGATTGAGTAAGCAACATATCCTGCAAACACTGGCAACATCAAACCAAAGGCTGCGCCACCAATTTTCATGAACATAGAAGCTAGTTCATGGTAAGAACCAAGATTTGCAAGGTTATCATTTGGTACACCCATAGCACCATCGATCAAGAAAGCAAGAGCAATCATGATACCACCACCGATAACGAATGGCAACATTTGAGATACACCACTCATCAAGTGTTTGTAGAAAGCTCCACCGACACTTTGTTTTTCGTTAGATGCTGTTGAAGCTTTTGCTCCATTAGCAGCATGATAAACTTCAGCATTACCAGAAAGAGCCAAATTAATCAACTCTTCAGTTTTGCGAATACCATCAGCTACTGGGCGATTAATCAACGGTTTCCCGTCAAAACGATCCATTTCAACTGCCTTATCTGCAGCGATAATAACAGCTTTAGCCTTGCGGATATCTTCTGTTGTCAATTGGTTCCCAACACCGCTGGCACCATTAGTTTCAACCTTGATACCAACACCCATTTCAGCAGCCACTTTTTGAAGAGCTTCTTGAGCCATATAAGTGTGGGCAATCCCTGTCGTACAAGCTGTAACAGCTACGATGAAGTCCGCAGATTCATTGGCAGGTGCTTGAACAGGCTCCTCTGCTTTTTCAGCTGCTTGGTCAAAGAGGTCAATGACTTGATCAGCTGATGTTACTTGACGAAGTTTGTCAGCAAAACCGTCTTTCATCAAGTATTGAGACAATTCTGCCAAGGCAGCCAAGTGAGTATCATTGGCGCCTTCTGGAGCAGCAATCATAAAGAAGAGGTCAGTTGGTTGTCCGTCTAAACTTTCGTAGTCAACACCCTTGTTTGACTTAGCAAAGAGAACAGTTGCTTCCTTAACAGCAGCATTTTTACTGTGAGGCATAGCAATTCCTTCACCCAATCCTGTAGAAGTCAAAGCTTCACGCGCCAAAATTCCTTCTTTAAAGGTTTCAAAATCTGTTACGTAGCCATGATCAACCAAACTATGAATCATCTCCTCGATGACTGCTGTTTTTTCTGTTGCTTGTAAATCTAGCAACATGACATCTTTTCTCAATAGGTCTTGAATTTTCATCTTTTTTCTACCTCAACTTTTTTATATGTTTCTTTAATAAATGCTGCAGTTGCTAAGTCATCTGAGAAGGTAGTTGCTGTTCCACAAGCCACTCCCCATTTGAAGGCTTCTACTGCGTCTTTTGATTTTACAAATTCACCCGTAAATCCAGCAACCATTGAGTCACCAGCTCCCACTGAATTTTTAACTGTTCCCTTAATTGGTTTAGCAAAGTAGGCTCCATCAGATGTTACTAGAAGGGCTCCATCACCAGCCATTGAAATAATAACGTTTTGAGCACCTTTAGCTAGTAACTCTCGAGCATATTTCTCGATTTGCTCCAAACTTTCGAGTTTAACCCCAAAGATAGCTCCAAGTTCATGATTGTTTGGTTTGACTAGAAGTGGTTGATAATCCAAACTATCGATTAAGGTTTGACCTTCAAAATCACAAACGACTTGAGCACCCGTTTGACGAGTCAAGGCAATCAAATCCTTGTAGATAACATTGCCTAAGTTTTTAGCACTTGATCCAGCAAATACCACTGTATCTTCTGCTGTCAGACTTGAAAGAATGGCTTTTAACTCTTCAAGCTGTTCGGGTTCAACAGTTGGACCAGTTCCATTGATTTCAGTTTCTTGATCCGCTTTGATTTTAACATTGATACGCGTATCTTCTGCCACTTGGACAAAGCGAGTCTCGATTTGCTCTGTTTCCAAGGTATCTGTGATAAATTTACCAGTAAAACCTCCGATAAATCCAGTCGCTGTATTTGGTACGTCTAAACGTTTCAAGACACGGCTAACGTTGATTCCCTTACCACCAGCAAACTTATCATCGCTATCCATACGGTTGACGCTACCGATTTCAACTTGATCCAAGCGAACGATATAGTCAATGGACGGATTGAGCGTGACTGTATAAATCATACTTCAATAACCTCCGTTTTTTCTTTAATAGTTTTTAAGAGCTCATGCCCTTTGCTTGTGATAACAATTGCTCGTTTGAGTGGTGCTACCTTGACAAAGCAAGTTTGCCCAATTTTTGACGAATCCACCAAGACATAAGTCTGTTTTGCATTTTCCAAAATGGCTCGCTTGACCGCTCCCTCCTCCATATCTGGCGTGGTATAATAAGCTTCATCTATACCATTCATCCCGATAAAGGCACGATCAAAATGAAGTTGGTTGATTTGATTGAGTGCGACACCACCGATGCTTGCATCTGTCGTTGTTTTTACTCCTCCACCAATCATCACAGTCGGGATCTGCTTTTCCACTAGCTGAGCTGCATGGTGGATGGAGTTGGTC
>CAKQBM010000240.1 GCA_934216185.1 uncultured Streptococcus sp.
GAACTTCTTTTATAAAAAGTGAGTGCTAAAAGGACACCTACTGAAACAAACCCTACCATTCCTAGAAAGATTTGTGGCAGATTGCCGATAATTTGGGTGGCGATATTACTACTATCCAGTTGTGGTAGTAGGTAGTTACGTAGCCCCAGCATGATTAAGAGAAGAAAACCCAGCAAAATCAAGGGATAGGTCGCTACTTCAATTAGTTTTTTCTTAACCTTGGCCAGATTGTCTAGATATTCTTCTATCTTTCCCAAACTCAGGTGAAGATTCCCATGAACTTCAGCTAGGGATAACTGAGTGACAATGGCACTTGAAAATCCCAAACTTTCCATCATTTCTGAGAATGATTTCCCCTGAGACAAGCCCGTGCGCATCTTGGTCACACACTGCTTGTCCAACAAAGCACTCCTATCTAAAAAGGAGATAGTCTCCACCAGATGAAAACCGCTGGAAAAGAGATTGTTAAACAGGGTGATGATATTTTTTTGCTTAGCTGTAGCTAATTTTTTCCGTTTCAGCCTGAAGACTTGTGATATGTCCATCTTTAAGAAGCTGGTCAATCTGCGCATTCCAGCTAGTTGGCTGGTGTTCTTGATAGTCTTTGTTTGCAAAGTCAACGATTCCTCCTCCCCCGATTAATCTCTGATAGCAGACTCCTTGCAGAACGACTGCCAATTCCTCCTCAGTTACACCTAACTCCAGCAGTCGTTCATAAACACCTCGGATACTCTTGGAATGAATGGTTGAAAAGACTGTTGCCCCTGTCAGACTGGCTCTGACCACTGCACGCGCCGTCTCACTGTCCCGAATTTCTCCGATAATCAAGAGGTCAGGTCGATGACGCAAGGAAAGTTTGATCAGATTTTCATAGGTTAGTCCGATTGCTTCATTTAACTGCAATTGGAGCATGTCGTCCTGCTTGATCTCAACTGGATCCTCAATAGACATGACTTGTTGCCCCTTAAAGAGGGACTTGGCTAATTCGTGCATCAGGGTCGTCTTACCACTGCCGACTGGACCAGCAAAGAGATAGAGACCACGTTGCCTGTACTGCTTGCTCAATTCTTCAATATCCTGAAACCAAAAATGCAATTCCTGCTCCTCATCGTGCAACAAGCGAATAACTAAACTCTCATGCCCCCGATAATCGCCTACGGTAGATAAACGTAGGGACACCATCTTATCGCCATAGGCATAATCGCAGGAACCAAGCTGACTACGTCGTTTTTCTCCAACATTCATACCCGCCACAAACTTAAAGTGACTGATGACGGCCGCAAACTTTTCAAAATCATAACAACCGATTTTACAGCGCTCGTCTCCGACCCTCATATGAAGTTCATAGGCATCTAACTTAGGGATAAAATAAATATCCTGCGCCCCTTTTTTCCGAGCCGAACGAATGATTTCTTGTGCAATTTCTTGAACCATACTTACCTCCTCACCTATACTATTCGCAAATGTTTTGAAAAAATAAAAAAGCAACTCCAAAAAAGTTACTTTTCTCTATCTTAATTTCATACGGCAAGAACGGTGTCTTTCCTGACCTGTTTGTTTTTCATAGCCTGGACGTAATTTTTCATCTGGAATAACCTGCTCATCCTGCAAAAGAGCCAATGAATGGTATTGTTGTAAATACTCGTCACATTCATCACACCAGCGTTGGTCTTCTGGGTCCCAAAAAATGGTCATCAAGTCACTTCTGCTTTTATAAAGAGGGGATTCTTGTTCCAATCTAAACCAGCAAGTTTTGTAGTATTTGAGAGCATCATAATACTGATCAAATTTTTTACTTGCTACAATATCTTCTTCCCAACCTTCTAAGAACCACCAGGGTTCAAAATCTCCATACATTTCTATAACACGATACATATTCATTCATTCCTTTGTACCGTATATTATAACCAATTCCGCCAAGCAAGGAAAGAAATATGCTCATCTCTTAATTTTTTGATAAAAAATCCAGCCATCTTATGATGACTGAATTTCTATTTACTTATATGATAAAAACTTTTTGTTTCTTAAGCTTCTGAGATATCGTTTTCAATAATGACCTTAATGGCATGGTGGTCTGCTGCCTTACTGAAGACTTCATAGGCTTTTTCAATTTCACTTAGTTTGAAATAATGAGTTACCAATTTTTCTGGTTCAATCTTATGACTTTCAAGAGCTTTCAACAATTGTGGAGTTGTATTTGTAGATACCAAACCAGTTGTTACATTGATGTTGCGAATCCAAAGTTTGTCCAAATCGAATTCAACTGGTTTACCATGTACACCACAGTTGGCAACTGTTCCGTCTACACCGATAATCTTTTGACAGAAATCAAATGTTGCAGGAATACCAACAGCTTCGATCGCAACATCCACACCACGTCCATCTGTCAAATCATAAATTTCTTTAATGGCTTTTTCAGGGTCTGAAGA
>CAKQBM010000241.1 GCA_934216185.1 uncultured Streptococcus sp.
TTTGAATTAAACACTCCTACTTAACAAATACTAATCAAATGATATTTATCTATATTTTAATAAATAATAATTAAACACCCTTTGGCTTTTAAATGGATTTGCATAAAAAATCAGAATTCCTATTAAAATTCTGATTCAGAATGAAGACAAACTTCGTTTTTGATGTTTGTCTTTTTTATATTCTTACCTAATTCTCCCATAATCCAATAATATTGAGGTATTTGGATAAAATAACAGGTCTTCCCTACCATCATTTTTACCAATTTTTTGATATTTAGACACGCTAAAGTAAGCCCAACCTTATCTTCCATTTTGGACTTTCCTTTTTCTCTGGTATAACGTAAGTTATGATATTCTTTAGCTGTTCCGAATAACCGTTCTATCGTTTCTTTGCGGTGTTGGTACAGTTCTTTCATCCCACTTTGATGGCGGATATCTTCACAGACTTCTAGGTCATCTTTCCAAATATGACGCACAACAACTTTTTGGTGCTGGCGACTTTCAGTACAAATCGCTAACAAGGAGTACCTCATCAAATACCTTTTCTTTTACTATACTCCTTCGAAGCAAGAAAAGTCCCCAGAAGTATAACTTCTGAGGACTTTGTCTTCAATCTGAAAGAGGTATTTTTTACCTTTTTTTGTTCACTCTTCAATTATGCTGTCACTGTCCATTTACTGTCCTATATTGTGTAAAATATATAAAAGTTGTTAAGTTTACTAGTAGTTAAATCCCTTAAAATCAGTATTTATGATGATAACAAGCCTAAAAAATTCTTGGAACAAGTTTTGCATGTTCATCATAATAGTTTCTAGATTCCTTTCATATCAAGGGTTTAGCCCCTGTTTGTTAAAATTTGATGCCTTAATTTGCCTAATAGAAGAGGCAGTCAAAACCTCAACTATTATACCATGTTTAGCTTGATTGACAAAGTGGGGAGAAGTATTGGAGGAATTTGTTAAGACTTTGTTTTTCTTATTCAAAAAAATGTTAGAGCAATTACAAAGCCACCAATCCTCAAATTGTAAGACTTGTTAAAAATAGTGTACAATGGTTTATTGACAATCCGGTCAACATTTGATTGGAGATAGAAAAGGAAAGAGAAGATGACAATGAAAAAAAGCGATATTTTAGGGATTTTCGTAGGACTATTTTTTATAGGACTGTTTACAATTTTAGGAATGAGCCTATTTAGTTTTTTTAATTTAAAATACCACTCTGTTTATTATGCTCAGCACATCCCTCATAAGGAGGGGGCAGAGCCGGACATTGTTATGTTGATGGAGAATATGGGTTGGGCCTATACACCGGAAATAGAAGGTATTAGCTACGATGATGATGGGTCGTATTCTATAACTAGAGAAAAAGGAACTAAAACGTCTGTATTAGATCTTATAGGTGATACTCTATTTTTTCATTCCGAATCAAATGATAGGTATCTTCTTAATCGTAATTTTTCTGTCCAACATGCTTTTGACAAACGTTATCATACTATTAAATATAATCAACGAAAAGTCCAAAAAGAAATTAGAGAAACTGTTCAACCTGTGATTGATGCTCAACCAAAACCATTAATCAATCTTCAGTGGTTGTTTAATTTAATTTATCAAAGTAGTTTTGATTAAAGTTTGGTAGTAGAAAAAGCAAGAGAAGATAAGAATGCAAAAAAGAAATATTTTAGGGATTTTTATAGGACTAATTATAGGGCTGTATACAGTCTTGGGAATGGGCCTATTTTCCTTTATTAATTTAAAATTTAACTCTGTTTATTATGCTCAGCACATCCCTCATAAGGGGGGGACAGAGCCAGATCTCGTTATGTTGGTAGAGAATATGGGATGGATTTATACGCCGGAGATTGATGGTATTCGATACGACGATGATGGAACAAATGCTATTATAAATACTAAAAGCAAAACTTTTTTAACAAAAAGCTTAGGAAGCTTTTTATATGATAAGGATAATATGACTATCGGTTTTGACAGTACGTTTAGATTTGACCACGTCAGTTATTTTTCAGAAGAAGCAAAAAGAACTAAAGTTAATGAATCACAAATTAAACGAGAGATTAGGGAAGATTTTTCCCCAATTATGAAGGTTCAAACAAAACCCTTAATCAATCTTCAATGGTTGTTTAATTTAATATATCAAAGTAGGTTTAACTAGAGAAAAGGGAAGAGAAGACAAGGATGCAAAAAAGAAATATTTTAGCGATTTTTGTAGGACTAATTATAGGGCTATATACAGTCTTGGGAATGAGTCTATTTATCTTTATTAATATAAAATTTAACTCTGTTTATTATGCTCAGCACATCCCTCATAAGGAGGGGAAAGATCCGGACGTCATTATGTTGATGGAGAATATGGGTTGGGCCTATACACCGGAAATAGAAGGTATTAGCTACGATG
>CAKQBM010000242.1 GCA_934216185.1 uncultured Streptococcus sp.
AATCGTGAGATTCTAGTTGAAATGCACGGTAATAACGGTTCTATGGACGGAGATCCGCCTGCGGCTATGCGTTATACCGAGGCGCGTTTGTCTGAAATTGCTGGCTACCTTCTTCAAGATATCGAGAAGAAGACTGTTCCTTTTGCTTGGAACTTTGACGATACCGAGAAAGAACCGACTGTTCTGCCGGCAGCCTTTCCAAACCTTTTAGTCAATGGTTCGACTGGAATTTCGGCTGGTTATGCCACGGATATTCCACCGCATAATTTGGCTGAGGTCATCGATGCCGCTGTTTACATGATTGACCACCCAACTGCCAAGGTGGACAAGCTCATGGAATTCTTGCCTGGACCAGATTTTCCGACAGGAGGGATTATCCAGGGGCGTGATGAAATCAAGAAGGCCTATGAAACTGGGAAAGGGCGCGTTGTTGTTCGTTCCAAGACTGAGATTGAAAAGCTAAAAGGTGGAAAGGAACAAATCGTTATTACTGAGATTCCGTATGAAATCAACAAGGCCAATCTAGTCAAGAAGATTGATGATGTTCGTGTCAATAACAAGGTGACAGGTATTGCTGAGGTTCGTGATGAGTCTGACCGTGACGGTCTTCGAATCGCTATTGAGCTCAAAAAAGACGCCAATACCGAGCTTGTTCTCAACTATCTCTTTAAGTATACCGACCTGCAAATCAACTACAACTTTAACATGGTGGCGATTGACAATTTCACTCCTCGTCAGGTTGGAATCGTTCCAATCCTGTCTAGCTACATCGCCCACCGTCGCGAAGTGATTTTGGCGCGTTCGCGCTTTGACAAGGAAAAGGCTGAGAAACGTCTCCATATTGTCGAAGGTTTGATTCGCGTGATTTCGATTTTGGACGAAGTCATTGCGCTTATCCGTGCTTCTGAGAATAAGGCTGACGCCAAGGAAAACCTCAAGGTCAGCTATGATTTTACAGAAGAACAGGCTGAGGCTATCGTAACCTTGCAACTGTACCGTTTGACCAATACAGACGTAGTTGTCTTGCAGGAAGAAGAAGCAGAACTTCGTGAAAAGATTGCTATGCTGGCGGCTATTATCGGTGATGAACGGACCATGTACAATCTCATGAAGAAAGAACTTCGTGAAGTCAAGAAGAAATTTGCGACACCACGCTTGAGTGCTTTAGAAGATACTGCGAAAGCAATCGAGATTGATACAGCTAGTCTGATTGCCGAGGAAGATACCTACGTCAGCGTGACCAAGGCAGGTTACATCAAGCGTACTAGTCCACGTTCCTTTGCGGCTTCCACCTTGGAAGAAATTGGCAAGCGTGATGATGACCGTCTGATTTTTGTTCAATCTGCCAAGACAACCCAGCACCTCTTGATGTTCACAAGTCTTGGAAATGTCATCTATCGACCAATCCATGAATTAGCAGATATTCGTTGGAAGGACATCGGAGAGCATCTGAGCCAGACCATTACAAACTTTGAAACGAATGAAGAAATCCTTTATGTGGAAGTCGTGGATCAGTTTGATGATGGGACAACCTATTTTGCTGCAACTCGTCTCGGTCAAATCAAGCGTGTAGAGCGAAAAGAGTTCTCTCCATGGCGAAGCTATAGGTCTAAGTCTGTCAAGTATGCTAAGCTAAAAGACGATACAGACCAGATTGTAGCAGTGGCTCCGATTAAACTAGATGATGTTCTTTTGATTAGCCAAAATGGTTATGCCCTGCGATTCAATATCGAAGAGGTTCCAGTTGTCGGTGCCAAGGCTGCAGGTGTCAAGGCTATGAATTTGAAAGAAGATGATATTC
The DNA here is from genome assembly GCA_934216185.1 of uncultured Streptococcus sp. Taxonomy (GTDB): domain Bacteria; phylum Bacillota; class Bacilli; order Lactobacillales; family Streptococcaceae; genus Streptococcus. The sequence goes on from CAKQBM010000242.1 coordinate 1,802, forward strand.
TCCAATCCGCCTTTATCTGTAATACCTCGTCCTTCTATCTCTTGACTCAACGTGGAAGCTTGAAACGTGTTTCTATTGATGAAATTCCAGCAACCAGCCGTGCCAAACGAGGACTACAAGTCTTGCGTGAGTTGAAAAATAAACCGCACCGTGTTTTCTTGGCTGGTGCAGTTGCAGAGCAAGGATTTGTAGGTGACCTCTTTAGTACAGAAGTGGACGAGAACGATCAAACTCTGATTGTTCAATCTAACAAAGGAACAATCTATCAAAGCCGATTACAAGACTTGAACCTGTCAGAAAGGACTAGCAACGGAAGCTTCATTTCTGACACGATTTCAGATGAAGAAGTTTTTGACGCTTATCTTAAAGAAGTATTTACTGAAGCTAAATAAGTGAAATGAAGAATCAGTTCTAAGAGCTGATTCTTTTTATTATGTGACTTTCAGTCCGTCTCGCTCCGTTAGGTGCGAGACAAAAAAACCACCCGCTATGCGGGTGCGCGTCGAAGGTTATACCAAAAAAACTCCAAACGCGATACAATAAAGGTGTTCAAGCCAATTGTAAAGCGAAAGGAGAAAAATATGGCACAAAAGGC
>CAKQBM010000243.1 GCA_934216185.1 uncultured Streptococcus sp.
ATTGAGTGGTTTTGACCTTGATAAAGTGTGATAAGTCCAGTTTTTATGCGGATAACTAGATTTTTATGCTATTTTTGATATAAAAAATAGATAAGAAAACCCTGAAAATCAAACTTTCAGGGTTGGTAGGGGATTGGAGAAATTAGTTGATTTTCTCGACATAGAGTTGTTTTGCAATGTCCATACTTACTTGTAAGTCCTCGTCTTTACTAAGGATAGTGAAGGTGTTGCTGAAGCCATCAAACTGCTTGACTTGGAGCTGATCACCGATGTGAAGTGAGTGCTTGTCCAGATAATGGAGAATGTCAAAACTATCGTGTACCCGAGTCAGGCGATAGGAGCCAGCTTCCTTGATGTCAGCTAGTGGTAGGTTATTGATTTCAATCAGAAGTTCTCCCTTGGCTGGAATGGTACCTCCGTGGGGGCAGGTCTTGGGGAATCCGAGCAGTTTATCCAGTCTTTCCACGAAGAGGTCCGATACAGTATGTTCCAAGACCTCAGCTTCCTCGTGAATCTGGTCACTCGTATAGTCTAAATGATGGACTAGAAAAACTTCAATCAAACGGTGCTTACGATAGAGCTCAGAGACCAGTTTAAGTCCAAGATCAGTCAGTAGATAGCCACATTCCTTGTCCTTGAGGATGAGGTTTTCACTCTTCATCCGTTTAATCATTTCAGTTACGGCAGGGGGAGAGACTTGCATGCGAGCCGCAATTTCCTTGTTGGTAATTTTATGCAGGTCTATGCCGATTTCATAAATACATTTTAGATAATCTTCTTTATTCGGGGTCATTCGCTTCCTCTTGTCTAATATCTTTATCTAGTATATCAAAAAAAGCTAGATTTCTCTAGCTGTGACTTTTTATGTTATACTTATTGCAAGAGAAAAAACGAGGAGATAGATATGACAAAAATAGCTCTTCTTTCAGATATTCATGGAAATACTACCGCTTTGGAGGCTGTTTTGGCAGATGCTCGACAATTAGGAGTGGATGAATACTGGCTTTTGGGAGATATTCTCATGCCAGGGACAGGGCGTAGAAGGATTTTGGACTTGTTGGATCAACTACCGATTACAGCTAGAGTTTTGGGAAACTGGGAAGATAGTCTGTGGCATGGTGTCCGCAAGGAATTGGATAGTACCCGTCCCAGTCAACGTTATCTCTTGCGCCAGTGCCAGTATGTTTTAGAGGAAATTTCCCTAGAAGAAATTGAACTGCTCCACAATCAACCTCTCCAGCTTCATCGTCAGTTTGGGGCTTTGACGGTGGGAATTAGCCATCATTTGCCTGATAAGAACTGGGGGCGAGAGTTGATTCATACTGGAGCGCAAGAGGATTTTGACCGCTTGGTGACCAATCCGCCTTGTGATATTGCTGTTTATGGTCATATTCACCAGCAGTTGCTTCGTTACGGGACTGGTGGGCAATTGATTGTCAATCCGGGTTCGATTGGGCAACCTTTCTTTTTGGATGCCCAGTTGCGGAAGGATCTGCGGGCTCAGTATATGATTTTGGAGTTTGATGACAAGGGCTTGGTAGATATGGACTTTCGACGGGTGGACTACGATGTGGCAGCTGAATTGCAGCTAGCTAAAGACCTCAAACTCCCCTATTTTGAGGTTTACTATGAAAGTCTGGTCAATGGCATCCACCACACTCATCATCAGGAATTTCTGAGAGAATTGTCCCAGAAAGAGGGCTATGATAGGGAATTAGATGCTTGGTTGAAAAGTGGTAACGATTGACATTACAACCAAAAAGGGTATAATAAAAGAAAAAGAAGAGTAGAGGTAAGGATGCCTCGTAAAAAGGAGAAGAGGATGCAAATTCCAAGTAGATTTACCATTGCGACTCATATGCTGATAATTATCGCCCTCGAGGGGAAGGAAAGTAAGGTGACCAGTGATTTTCTGGCTGCTAGTGTTGGGGTCAATCCAGTCATTATCAGAAAAACCTTGTCCCAGTTGAAGAAGGCAGAGCTGATTTCAGTAGCGCGTGGAACGGGCGGAACAGAGATTGTTAAAGATCTCAAGGACATTAGTCTTTTAGATGTTTATCAAGCGGTTGAGTGTCTTGGTAAGACAGGTCAACTCTTTAGTTTTCATGACAATCCAAATCCAAATTGCCCAGTCGGAGCTCATATTCATGAGGTTTTGGATCAAAAATTGGAGAAAATTCAGCTGGCTATGGAGGCTGAACTTGGTCAGACCAGTTTAGAACAAGTCGTGGCCGATGCAGAGAGTCAGATGAAGGAGTAATTTTTTCTTTAAAACAAAAAAGCTTATGAGAAGATTTTTATACTCAATGAAAATCAAAAAGCAAACTAGGAAGCTAGCCGCAGGTTGCTCAAAGCACAGCTTTGAGGTTGCAGATAAAGCTGACGTGGTTTGAAGA
>CAKQBM010000244.1 GCA_934216185.1 uncultured Streptococcus sp.
CACCCGGTAAATCAAAGCGATGTTGATAGGGCCCTCTTGTTTTTTCAATACAGAGCAGTTTCCCCTCTTGAAGACAAACTCCATATACACCAAAGTGATGTTTGATTTCCATCAAATCCTCCTACTTTAATTCAAAACTCAGTCAATAGTAAAAAATGAGTATAGCCATTCTTTTTGAAGACTATCATTTTACAATACTACTTCAAAACTATCTTCAGCAACTTTTACTGCTTCTATAATTTCATCTTCTGAAATTTTTCTTCTTTTCGAAATGACTTCTTGTGTAACTTTTTCAATTATGTTTTCCCTTGTATATTTTCTGTAACCTATTTTTTTATTCTGATGAATTTCTTTGAGTTTATTTTGAAGGTCACCATTAAAAATCCTATCTTGTACAGATTGAAATTCTTTCTGTGTCAAAGACATTGACATAACAACATCAATAAATTCTTCTTTTAGGATTGCAAACATTTCAACTCTATCATCTTCAATAAAATGATCTAAAACTGTTTGCGCCACACTTGATGAGGCTATGGCCCCAACCAATCCTCCAACAACAGTACCTACTGGTCCACCAAATAGAGAACCTACCATTGCCCCTCCAGCAATTCCAGATCCTGCTACTAATGTATTCTTTAATAACTGCTGGCTTGAAATTCTACCTGTCAAACTATCGAAAATATCGGGCACTATAACAACTCCAACAGCTATTACTGTACCGGCACGTTTAGCAACATTCTCAGCTATAACTTTTTTCCCTGTATATGTTGCTAAGTGGCCTGTTAAAACTTTCCCAATCTGTTGAGAAGAAGCATATACAATAGTACCTAATACAAGAGTTCTTAGTCCAGTCTCAATAGCATACTTCACAGCTGTTTTTTGATCCTCTCCACTCCAAATAGCTTGAGCATAAACAATTGCAAAACTGAGACCTGCGATTGGCAAAGACTGAACAGCACCATCTATTGTATCGTATTTTATTGAAGTTAGATTTCCTCCTTTAGCAATTAATTTAGCATCTTGATATGTAATATTTCCTTTTCTAATAATCTTTGAAGCCTCATTCGGATCTGTTATTCCCTTAACCTTTCCGTCTTGAATCTTCTTCTTCATCAAACTTACAGCTTCTGAGTACTGATCTTTCGGAACTTCTAATTGCATCCCATCATAACGATACATTCCTCCATTAGATTTTGATTCAAAGGCAGCATTTACTGAATTACGAGCACTTGAACAATACTTAGTTTGAATTTTATTAGCACCTACTAACCTGTCAGCGCCTTTTTTTGCATTATCTTGTCCAGATTGCCTAACATCTTTAAAGGGATATTTAATTTTATCTATCAGGTCATTCGCATATTCTGCAGCATGACCATGTCCCATTCTTCCACTAGCGATTGAATTAAATTGTTTTAAATGTAAATGACCTTTCAGATTACTATTTAAAGAAGAAATTGAAGATGTCAGCACATTTTTTGAAAAATTAGAAAGCTTTATATTTTGAACAATTTTTCTTTCACTTATTAATTCCGTATCCTCATAAATCTTTAAATTTGTCGTATAGTTAGTTGAAATTAGTGCGCTAACTGAGATAATTATTGATTTCAAATCAATTTTCGAAGATGGAAATTCTACTTTCTTAATTGAGTAGGGATAGTAGAATAATACTTCATTACCTTTATTCACTATTTTCCAAAGACCAGAAAATGGAACATAAAAATCTTTATTAGCAGTCTCATTTTTGATAAAAATTCCTGATTGACACAATAACACTCCATATTCAATCATTTTTTCTTCTTCTGACGATCTTATAGGACTGTATCCATAAAATTCAATACCGTCAATATTATTTACCACAGATGTAAAATATTCTGAACTATTAATAAACCATTTTGATCTTCCATATGGAATATTCTCTGTAGAATATTCAAAGTTAGATCCAATATTTTTAAGCATATCCCTAACAATTACATCATTATAACTACTTTTCCCTGCATTTTTCTTCAACCATCTTCTATATTTTCCAAAAGTAGAAAAATAATAAAAATAAACAAATATACCTACAATTAAGAACAATAATCCTAATAAACTTTCCAATAATTCCGACATACTTAATCTCCCAAATAAGTTTCACAAGTTCTCAATTTTAAAATTATCTAACTCCTACTTCAAACTCCAACCACCATCAATAGTCAGAATCTGTCCCTGCATAGCAGAGGACTTCCCACTAGCCAAAAAGAGACTAACTTCAGCCACTTCTTCTGGCTCTATCCAGCGCTTGATGGGGGTTTCACCGGCTACCCAGTCTGCTAGACCACCTGGCTCAAAATCCGCTGCGGTCATACCAGTTTTGACTGCACCTGGCGCGATGCCAAATACCTGA
>CAKQBM010000245.1 GCA_934216185.1 uncultured Streptococcus sp.
GCTTTAGATAGGATTTGTTCCACCAATGTTTTTTTGACTTTAACTTTTTTTGCCATTATTTATACTTATCCTCCAATTGGCTCATCCAAATACCAAGCCAGATTCCCAAGGCAAAGAAGAAGGCGATGATGACATAACCGACAAGTGAAAGACCTGTGTATTGGATACTTTCAGCGTTTCCTGCATTTGGAATCAAGATTAAAAGGGTACTTGATAGGACGATACCGATGATGAAATGATAGACGCGTGAGTGATAGTTGTTTAAGGCATAATCCATCAATTTTGAAAAAATGATGAGAGTTGCACCTGCCCCGATTCCAATCGGGAAGAAGGTTCCCAAGAGGTCAAAGGTTTTAAAACCAGTCAACATAGGAGCATAGAGTCCCAAAATTAAAAGTAGATTTGATGGACTGAGGCCAGGTACCAATACGCCAAGAGCTAGCAGTGCACCTGCTAGGACGAAATTAAGAAAGCTGGCACTTAAGGTTCCAACAACAAAATTTAAGGCATAGAGTCCTAATCCAGAAATGATAAAGGTTGTCCAGAACCAAGCTAAATCAATCTTGTCTCGGTCAGATTCTCGAGTTGATTCCTTGAGGAGGCTAGGAACCGTACCGATGATGGCACCCGCAAAGCTCCATAAGACAAAGACCTGATAATTTTCAAGCAGGTATTCAATCGGGTAGGAAAATAAGCCGATTCCCAAAAGCATACCGATGGCAACTGGAATAAAGTACAAAACATTTTCTTTAAAGTCTTTAAAGGGATGGGCCAGAAAGCCAATCATCCGTTCATAAATTCCTAAGATTGCTGCTAGAACCCCTCCAGAAATTCCCGGTAGGATAAATCCAAGAGCAATCACAATTCCTTTAATAAGGCGTGCTAACCATGAGAGCATATACTTCCTCCAACTATTTCAATTTCAAAAACTCCTTACTATATTGTATCACAATCTATAATAAAAAGAAAAAGCAAATGATAAACAAATGCTTTTAAGGTTTTAAAAAGAGTTTTCTAAAGGTTTCTTCTTTGTTTTTTAAGGAAGAGATGACGTTGATATCCAAATCGTGGTCAAAGCCAGCAATTTTTCCTTTAGAAGTGTACTGATGAATGTCGTAATCTAAATCAGTCTTAGGAGTTGCCTCGTAAAATCCTGAGTCAGAACCATAGGAAGGAATCCAAACAGAGGTAAACTTGTCTGTATCAATACTGTGTTCTTCCATGAAGTAGACCCCAACGTAGATTCCGATATTCTTAGCACCTAGTGATTCTAGCTTTGCCCGAAAGGCTTCAACACCCTCGTTCATATTGGACATGGTTTTGTCTTCCACGTCTAGCCAATAGTAACTAGGTGTGTATGGTGAAGAGGCGTTATAAAATACTTCGGCAGCCTTTTCCATTTCTTGGACACTTTTTCCAGCTACATAGGCATAGACACCAACTGGTACATTTCGTTTTTGAAACTCGGTAATATGGGTCTTAAAGGCCTTATCTATCCCATTGACAAAGGAAGCATCGTTTTCTTTTGACGACTGAGCTCCGCTGTGAACACGAACGATAGCTCCAGAAATGTTTTGAGACAGAGTATCATAATTGATTTCCTCAGGACGTTGCCAACCAGAAACATCAATCACCGGTTTATCTATATTATGTAGCGCTTGTGTTTCTACTTGCGCGATATTTGACTTTGTTTTTACAGGATGGTCCTCAAAACGAGGGCGATTCAGGATTAAAATGAAAATTATAATCCCCAAAAAACCAAATAAAATAAGCGGATTAATTTTCTTTCTCATATCTCATAATTTTACCTTAACAATGAAAAAAAATCAAAAAAAATACTCAAAAAATGGGTTAAGGAAAGGACTTTGGAGCATTTTTTCATTCAAGAGCGCGGAATGATTTGAAATATGGTATAATAAAAGGGAATTTCTAGAGAAAAGAGAAGATTATGTCAAATTATGCCATTATTTTAGCAGCGGGTAAAGGGACTCGCATGAAATCTGATTTGCCAAAAGTGTTGCACAAGGTTGCGGGTATTTCTATGTTGGAACATGTTTTTCGTAGTGTAGGAGCTATCCAACCTGAAAAGACAGTAACAGTTGTCGGACACAAGGCGGAATTGGTGGAAGAGGTCTTGGCTGGACAGACAGAATTTGTGACTCAATCTGAACAGTTAGGAACTGGTCATGCGGTTATGATGACAGAGCCGATTTTGGAAGGTTTGTCAGGTCACACCTTGGTCATTGCAGGAGATACTCCTTTAATCACAGGTGAAAGCTTGAAAAACTTGATTGATTTCCACATCAATCATAAAAATGTGGCGACTATCTTGACTGCTGAAACAGATAATCCTTTTGGCTATGGACGAATTGT
>CAKQBM010000246.1 GCA_934216185.1 uncultured Streptococcus sp.
GACGCTGAAAGCGAATTTGACAAAGACTGAGACTCAGACACTGATGCACTCTCTGACGCTGAAAGGGAGTTAGATTCTGACTGTGATTCAGACACTGAAGCACTTTCTGACGCTGAAAGCGAATTTGACAAAGACTGTGATTCAGATACTGACGCACTCTCTGACGCTGAAAGGGAATTTGACAAAGACTGTGATTCAGACACTGACGCACTTTCTGATGCTGAAAGCGAGTTAGATTCTGACTGTGATTCAGACACTGAAGCACTCTCTGACGCTGAAAGGGAGTTAGATTCCGATTGGGACTCAGATACTGACGCACTCTCTGATGCTGAAAGGGAATTTGACAAAGACTGTGATTCAGATACTGACGCACTCTCTGACGCTGAAAGCGAGTTAGATTCTGACTGTGATTCAGACACTGAAGCACTCTCTGATGCTGAAAGTGAATTGGACTCGGATTGAGATTCAGATACTGACGCACTTTCTGACGCTGAAAGCGAATTGGATTCGGAGGAAGATACTGATGCTGATGCTGATGCTGACTCAGACTTTCTCAATGATTCTGATTTCCGTTCACTCGTTGAAGCGGATTCGGATTCCCTTAAAGATTCCGATTCAGACTTAACAATGCTCTCATGTGTGCTTTCTGAGAGCGATGTAGAAGTTGATAGGCTTTCACTTTGTTTAATCTTATGGAATGAGTAAGTGATTCCTTGACTACCTTCAAGGACTGTAACTGTGTTATCTGAAACAAATCCTTTTGCTGTCGCAACATTGGTTGCCATCAACTTATAACCATCAATGCTGAGATAGGATGATAGATTCACCGTTGTTCCAGCTTCTTTTTGAATCAAGACTTCATCTTTACCTGGAATTTCCTCACCAGTATCTGCATCAATGAATTTAACCGTTACATAGGCTCCTTTTGCAGAGTAGTCAAATTTTTCAAGATTAAATTGTTGTAAGTTTGTTCCTGAACCCGTTGAGGCAAAGAGGGCAAAGGCCAACTCTTCTTGTCCAGACCTTTGACCAGTTTTAGCACGACTTGCATTCAAATAGCTTTGAATATTCTTAGACCAAGTTTGACCAGCATAAGTTACTGTCATAACTTTGGTCGAACCGTTATATGAAACAACATAATCTTTAAGCGTATTATCGGTTGGAAGTGTCTGTAATTTTTCGGCACTAATTGTATCTGTTGTAGCTACCCCAGTATTTGACGTAGTAACAAAGGCCCCAAAAGCTGAGTTTCTAACTTTTGCAGGATCTGCGTTAGCATACTGACTGCTATTAGGCTGAGACGTATTATGCCAAGTATCTAATTTAAATCCAAAGGAAAGTCTAAGGTTTGTTCCTCCCATACCAAGACTGGCACCAGAACCATTTCCATTGGCATTACCGATTTCACCGATTTCACCCGTCGAAAAGATCGCCGCAATACCGTCACCACCATAGTGTCCAGCAGAATTATTACCCTCATAGGCATCACCAAGGTTGATTTTACCTGTTAAGGTGAAACTTTCATTCATATCCACCTTGGTTCTAAGGGTATAAGCACCTGCTTGTCCACCGGTATTTTGAGTCAAGGTCACCGTTCCATCATTGAGACTTGCTGTTCCAGTGGTTTTGAAATAACTTGCTTGGTTTTTATTCGTAACAATAAGGTTTGCTTTTTGCTTATAGGTAGCCTCACCAAGTGACGCATTAGTGTCATAAGCACCTCTAGCCACAGCATCCAACTGTGCAGTAACTGCTGCAACACCGTTAACTACTGAATTACCATTAAAACCTGCATTTGTAATCTTGGTCATCAGACCTTCAACGGCATTACCAAGACGTTCACGTTGTTCTGCATAAGCAGCGTTTGTTGCTGATGCAGCAAGCAATGTTGTTGATTTAATGACTTCTTCTTGAACTGTTGTGATAGCTGTTTGGATTTCAGCTTTAGCAGCTGTGTCTGTCAATTTTGCTTGGTAGTCTTTAGCAATATTAACAAGCAATTCTGCTTCTGAAACGTTTTGATCCAAAATCGTTTTTTCATCTTCTTGAGTAGCTGTTTCTGATGCAGTCGCTACTGTTGAACTTGCTGATTCTGAATGAGAAGCTGAACCACTTGCGCTTTCAGTATGTGACTGACTAGCGGAGGTTGAATGCTCTTTGCTAAGTGATACAGATTCAGAGATGGCTTGTGACAATTCTGTTGATACAGATTGTGACAATGAGACTGAGTCATCTGTGCTTGCTTGAGCATCAACTGAAGAGCTTGTAGACTCTTGGCTAGTTGATGGTGCTACCGAAGCTTCTGATGTTGGAGCTGCACTCAAGACAACAGACTCAGAATTGGCTGTTACATCATG
>CAKQBM010000247.1 GCA_934216185.1 uncultured Streptococcus sp.
GAACAGAGATATAATCAGATTGGCTTCCAGTTTCAGGTAATTTGTCCCCATGATTTTCTTTAACTGTAGTTGGAACTACTGGGTTAGCATTTACTGGAGTTGCTGGTTGAGCCGGTGTTGGTACTACTGGTTGTTCTGGAACCGCTGGTACTGGTTTAACCGGTACTTCTGGTGTTGGAACAACTGGAGTTGGTTGTACTGGCACTTCTGGTGTCGGTACATTTGGTGTTGGTTGCGCTGGCACAGGTTGAACCGGTACTTCTGGTGTCGGCACATTTGGTGTTGGTTGCGCTGGTACTGTTGGAATATCTAATTTTGGTACCTCTTGTACTTCAGGCATTCCTGGTACTCCACTATTGAATTCTGGTAATTCGTAAACTTCAGGCATTCCTGGCACACCGCCGTTGAATTCTGGCAATTCATGAACTGGTGGTTCTGGCATTGCAAATTTAGGTCCTTCTGGCATATTAGGTGTTGGAGGAACTGGTTTGTCATTTGATGGTGTTACTGGTTTGTCTTGGCATCCACATTTACCATCTTTGCCGTCTTTACCGTCGCGGCCATCACGTCCGTCTCGACCATCTTTAACAACTGTTTTTGTCACAGTTCCGTCAGAATTGATGATTGTGATTGTATGACTACCATCACCATTATCTTCAACAGAAACTTTTGGTGATTTACCATCTTTACCGTCTTTAATCACCATTTCTGTCTTATTTCCATCCGGATTAGTAATTGTAACAACGTGAGTTCCATCGTTATTATTTTTAACAGTTACAGTTGGTGAAACGCCATCTTTACCATCTTTGATAATAGATTTGTATTCACGGCCATCAGAATCAACGATTGTTAAGGTGTGAGTTCCATCTCCGTTGTCAACGATGTTCGCTTTTGGTGATTTACCATCAAAGATTGTAGTTGTAGTTTCTTTACCATCTGCTCCTGTCACTTTAATAGTGTGTGAACCATTGTTGTTATCGATCACTTCAAGTTTTGGTGATTTACCATCACGAACTGTCGTTGTTGTAGTTGTACCGTCTGAGTTCACAACTGTGATAGTGTGAGTTCCATCTCCGTTATCTACAACCTTAGCAGTTGGTGATTTACCGTCACGAACTGTGGATTCAGAAACAGTACCGTTACCGTTTTCTACACGAATTGTGTAAGTACCATCATGGTTATCAGTAACAGTTGCTACTGGTGATTTACCATCTTTAATGATAGTTTCAGTAGTTGTTCCATCACCATTTAGAACTGAAATCTTATGAGTTCCATTTTGTTCGTCAGTTATAGTCACTTTTGGTGATTTACCATCACGTACTGTTGTTTCAGTTGTCACACCTTCTGGATTTGTAATAACGATTGTATGACTTCCGTCCCCATTGTCACGAACAGATGCGGTTGGAGTACGTCCGTCAACACCGTCACGTCCATTTTTCACAACAAACTCATTCTTAGTTCCGTCTGGGTTAGTGATTGTTACAGTGTGGCTTCCATCTGGGTTTTCTGTTGTTGTAGCTGAAGCGGCTTTACCATCTTTACCATCTTTGATGATTGCGTTGGTAACATTGCCATCTCCATCTGTAACTTTAACAGTATGAGTTCCATCTCCGTTATCCGTTACTTCAACTTTTGGAGTCTTACCGTCTTTACCATTCTTAACAACAGTTTCTTTAGTTGTTCCATCTGGATTTGTTACAGTAATTGTGTGACTTCCATCTGGATTTTCTGTTGTAGTGATATTGGCAGTTTTACCGTCTTTACCATCTTTAACTTTAGTTGTTGATTCAGAACCATCAGGGTTTCTAACAGTAATAGAGTGTGTTCCATCTCCATTGTCCGTTACATTTACAACTGGTGATTTACCATCTGCTCCATTAGCTCCGTTTTCACCTTTATCGCCTTTTTCACCTTTGTCGCCTTTTTCACCGGCTACTCCTTGAGGTCCACGGATATTACCAATCTTGTTCCAAGAACCATTTTCTTTCTTGTAAACATCACCTGTATTGGCATCGATATAAGTATCACCGTCTTTACCATCATTAGCAGTTGGGGCAGTAGCTCCACTTAGTAATTCAGCACCGTTACGTCCATTTGTACCAGAAGCTCCATCTGTACCATTACGTCCATTTGTACCATTCAAGATATCACTTGTACCAATTAATTCATCCACACCTGGATCGTATTTACCGTTACCATTGTTATCAAAGTAGGCTGTAATACGAGTACCATCTACTGGTTGTGATGCTGGTGCTGTAGCTGGGTCGTCCGCTAATGCTCTTCTTACTCTTCCACTTCTTCGATTATTAATTCTTACTGCAGCTTCTGCTAAGGCATTTAAGTCAATAG
>CAKQBM010000248.1 GCA_934216185.1 uncultured Streptococcus sp.
CGATGGATCGTCTGAAATAAAAATCCTTGTTTTTAATTGCACGATGAGTTACTGAAATATTATCAGGAATCAATAATTGGAGTTAATTTAGAATTGTACTTTATTAATATTGAGGTAACTTTTTCTTGATAAAGGAAGAAATAGTGGAGAGGAAGTTAGAATGAAAAAATTCGACAATTATATTATTGAGAAGCCTTGCGATTCTAATTCAGATAAACTGTAAAAAATCTTAATAATTGAAAGTTTGGTAGATGATATTTTGCAATTTTCTCTCAGAATCAATAATAGTGTAGGAGAGATTTTCCTCCTACAACCGTTTCAAAAGAAAACTATCTTTATTCCATGTTATTTTGAGGAAGATATTGTGAAAGTCAAAGATGATGATAAAGTTGAGTGGGCTTTGTTAGAATTTCAAAAATTTAGAGCATTTTTGGCTTAGTAATATGTGTTAAAGGCTCAAAATCTATGGTAAAAAGTAGCTTTGAAAACGTATTGCTTCCAAAGATTTAGTTAAATAATGATTTAACACAAAAAGAAATTATTGAAGTTCTGGAAAGATGTTGTTTCAGTATTGAGAAAAAGTGTGAAAAACTTGCGGTTTTCACAGAGAAAGGAAGAAAAAGTATAGAAATATAGTCAATTGAAACAAGAACAGGACAAAAGAACCTTTTGTGCCATATTTTTCTCCTTTCGCTTTACAATTGGCTTGAACACCTTTATTGTATCGCGTTTGGAGTTTTTTTGGTATAATCTTCGACGCGCACCCGCATAGCGGGTGTTTTTTGTCTCGCACCTAACGGAGCGAGACGAACTAATAGTCACTTAATCAAAAAACGCACCATATCAAAAACTAAAAAGTTTGATATCATGCGTCATGTCTTAAACTAATTGACTATACTTTCTATTCAAATGAGCTTTTAACCAATTAATTGAGCCAATCCACTCTTAAAACCAAAGAGCAATTTCTCGCTTAGCTGACTCTTCTGAATCTGAACCATGTACAACATTTTGGATAACCTCATTTTCTCCAGCAGCTTTTGCAAAATCACCTCGAATAGTTCCTGGTAAAGCTTCTTCTGGACGAGTTGCCCCCATCATGGTCCGCCAAGTTTCGATTACTTTGGGACCAGAGATAACGCCTACAAGAATCGGTCCTGAAGTCATGAATTCACGAATCGGTGGGTAAAAACTCTGACCAACCAAGTCCTGATAGTGCTGGTCAATCAACTCTTCTGAAACCTGTGAACGCAACTCCAATTTTTCGATTGTAAATCCACGTTGTTCGATGCGTTTCAACACCTCACCCACTAATCCTCTTTTTACACCGTCTGGTTTAATGATAAAAAATGTTTGTTCCATACCCGTCTCCTCTGTCAGCTTCTTTCTTTTATTTTACCATATTTCATGGAAAAATGGAGAAAGTTTTCAGAAAAGAAAAAGAGAACCCGAGGGCTCTCTCATTCTCTCTTATTCTACTGTTTCTTCCACAGTTTCAACGGCAGTATCCACAACTACTTCTGTTGTTTCTTCGTTTCCTTCTTCCTCTACTGGAGGATTAAGGTATTCTTCTTCGTTGATAGCATGTGGTTCAAGGTTACGGTAACGGGCCATACCAGTACCTGCTGGGATGATCTTACCGATGATAACATTTTCTTTAAGTCCAAGAAGATGGTCTTTCTTACCACGGATAGCTGCATCTGTAAGGACACGAGTTGTTTCCTGGAAGGAAGCCGCTGACAAGAAACTGTTGGTTTCAAGCGAGGCTTTGGTAATTCCCATAAGAACTGGGCGGCCTGTCGCTGGAACTCCACCTGCGATAAGGACATCTTTGTTGGCATCTGTAAAGTCATTGATATCCATGAGGGTACCCATGAGAAGATCTGTGTCACCTGGATCCATGACACGGACTTTACGGATCATTTGACGAACCATTACCTCAATGTGTTTGTCACCGATTTCTACCCCTTGGCTACGGTAAACTTTTTGTACTTCACCGAGAAGGTAAGTTTCAACTGACAAGACATCACGAACTGCAAGGAGACGTTTTGGTTGGATAGAACCTTCTGTAAGAGCAGCACCACGCGCTACTTGGTCCCCAACTTCGACACGCATACGAGCTGTAAATGGAACGACATATTCACCTTCGCCAGTTTCGCCCTTAACAAAGACTTTCTTGGTACGAGTTGAAGCGTCTTCTTCGATAGCCGTAACTTGTCCTTTAACCTCTGTGATAACCGCTTCCCCTTTAGGATTGCGGGCTTCAAAGATTTCTTGGACACGAGGAAGACCCTGAGTGATATCGGTATTTGAGGCAAC
>CAKQBM010000249.1 GCA_934216185.1 uncultured Streptococcus sp.
GGTTTTGCAGGATGCCTGGCTCTCTGAAGGAACTATCAAGGAAAATCTTCGCTTTGGAAATCTTGAGGCAACGGATGAAGAAATCGTTGAAGCTGCTAAGGCTGCCAATGTGGACCACTTTATCCGTACTCTTCCTGGTGGTTACAATATGGAAATGAACCAAGAGTCAAGTAATATTTCTCTTGGTCAGAAACAGTTGTTAACTATCGCGCGTGCTCTCTTGGCGGATCCAAAAATCTTAATTTTGGACGAAGCGACCTCATCAGTCGATACTCGTTTAGAGCTCTTGATCCAAAAGGCCATGAAACGCTTGATGAAGGGGAGAACAAGCTTTGTCATCGCCCACCGTCTTTCGACTATTCAGGAAGCTGATAAGATTTTGGTGCTGAAAGACGGCCAGATTATCGAACAAGGAAATCATGAAAGTCTCTTAGCAGCCAAAGGCTTCTATTATGACCTTTATCAAAGTCAATTTTCTGGTAAAAATGCTGAAAATAGTTAGGAAAAACCTTCTTTTATTTTCTTAAATTATCTGTCTATTATGACTTTTCTCATCTGAGTCACATTACTTGCTATTGCCTAGATGGAGTAGTATACTGAACTTGTAATCGGAAAAGAGGTTACAAAAAAAGATTATGAGGTGAGAAATATGGTTGAATTGAAAAAAGAAGCAGTTAAAGATGTGACAACCTTGTCTAAGGTAGCACCAGAAGCATTCGTAAAAACAAAGGAAGTTTTAAATCAAGCAGTTGCTGACTTGTACGTGGCACACATTGCTCTTCACCAAGTACACTGGTATATGCGTGGACGTGGTTTTATGGTATGGCATCCTAAGATGGATGAATATATGGCTACTCTTGATACACATCTAGATGAAATTAGTGAACGTTTAATTACTTTAGGTGGTAAACCTTCTTCTACTTTGACAGAATTCCTTCAACACAGTGAAATCGAAGAAGAAGTTGGAGAGTTCCGCAACGTAGAAGAAAGTTTGGAACGTGTTCTTGAAATTTATCGTTACCTCATCACTCTTTTCCAAAAAGCTTTGGATGTAACAGATGAAGAAGGTGATGATGTAACCAATGATATCTTCGTTGGTGCTAAGGCAGACCTTGAAAAAACTGTCTGGATGCTTGCAGCAGAATTAGGACAAGCACCTGGTTTGTAAGATACTCTATTTTGTCAAAAATCCGTAGAAACTTTCTACGGATTTTTTCTATTTCGGAGGGCATTCCAAAACAGTCTTTTTTCAAGATTTTTGATAAAATAGAACTATCAATAAAAAGGATGAAAGCATGACAAAGAAAATCGTAGCCATCTGGGCACAAGATGAAAAGGGTGTAATCGGAAAAGAGGATCGCTTACCATGGCATTTGCCAGCAGAGTTAAAACATTTTAAAGAAACAACCTTGAATCATGCCATTTTAATGGGTCGTGTAACCTTTGATGGGATGGGTCGACGATTGCTTCCAGGACGTGAAACCTTGATTTTGACGCGTAATCCCGAAGAAACAATCGATGGTGCTCTGGTCTTCCAAAATGTTGAGGATGTTTTAGACTGGTATCATCATCAGGATAAAAATCTATACATCCTTGGTGGCAAGCAAATTTTTCAGCTTTTTGAACCTTTCTTAGATGAGCTTATTGTGACACAAATTCATGCTCAAGTTGAAGGGGATACCTATTTCCCAGCAGATTTTGACTTGACTGCTTTTGAAACTATTACAAGTAAATCTTATAGCAAAGATGAAAAAAATGCCTATGATTTTACCATCGAATATAGAAAGAGAAAGGAAGTCTAATGGAGCGCAGTATTTTTGGATTTTTCACAGCTCTTTTGTGTGCTGTCTGTCTTATAGCTGGGACACACGCTTTTCGTAAAAAGCGCTTTGGACTTGCTACTCTACTTTGGCTTAATGCCTTTACAAACTTGGTGAATAGCATTCATGCTTTTTATATGACCTTATTTTAGAGAGAATGAATAATTAGAACGGAAGGGAATCATGCCTACAAATAGGAAAAATGATATGATGGTTTATTGCTCATTTTGTGGCAAAAGCCAAGAAGAAGTTAAAAAAATAATCGCTGGGAACAACGCCTTTATCTGTAATGAATGTGTGGAGTTGGCCCAGGAAATCATTCGTGAGGAGTTGGCAGAAGAAGTCTTAGCAGACTTGTCTGAAGTACCAAAACCAATCGAACTCTTAAACATCTTGAACCACTATGTGATTGGTCAAGATCGTGCCAAACGTGCCTTGGCAGTGGCTGTATATAACCACTACAAACGCATCAATTTCCATGACACTCGTGAAGAG
>CAKQBM010000250.1 GCA_934216185.1 uncultured Streptococcus sp.
ACGAACCCAGCCAACAACTGATTCTACTTTTTCAAAGTTTGACTTAGCCATGTTCTTCTCCTATTTTCTTCTTTACGTTATATTATTCTATACGTTTTTATGTCTTTTGTCAATAAAAAAACATATATTCAATAAAATAAATGATTCAGAATCTTCTTACTTCCTTTTTAAAACCGATAATATATAGGTTTTGCTAGCCTCTACACCATAAATATTTGCTAATAAAATATTGTATTATTACCCTCTTAAGGTGCAAAATTATTCAATCTCTTTAAAAAAGGATTCTCTATTTCCGTAAGATAGCTTATTTCTTCGATTTAAGAACTGAAAATGACAGTTCTAACCTTTAGAAATCCAAGCCCTTTACTAGCTCAAAAGCTCCTATCTTTCTTCCCCAAAAAATCATCTGAGAGATCGGTATTCCTTATATCCTTAGAATTCATCACTCATTTGGATATTGAAGCGCTAAAACCAAATACCCTATTCTATAAACCATCCTTAACAAAGATGACAAGATAGATCAGCTTAGTCAATCACTTGTATATTCTTTTAATATGATATATTTGTCAACAAAAAGAAAACAAATCATATCTTAAAGACAGTGTGACTTTGCTTATCAATAGATGGAAAATCAAAATGAAAGATGATAATCTGAACCAAATATCATAAGCGCTATAATGAGCAGAAGTAAGAATTGCACGATAAGCTTCCTAAAACCATAGGAATCGCCTCCTTTCTTCATCTTCATTATAGCACTTATACATTAATTGTACAAATAATATGATATTATTTATAAGTTTTTAGACAAGCATATTATAGAGCGTTTCATTACCATTTAAGTTAATATAAGCTGGATCAAAACCTTCCATTCGACGAATCAAGCCTGCATAATCATGCTTATCTGCCAAAGCGATTCCAATCAATACAGGCCCTGTCCCCTTGCTAGCTCGTTTGATATACTCAAAACGTGTGATATCATCATTTGGTCCCAAGATATCATTTACAAACTCACGCAAAGCACCTGGACGCTGTGGGAAGTTGACCACAAAATAATGCTTGATCCCATCATAAATCAGGGCACGTTCTTCCATTTCTGGCATACGGTTGATATCATTATTTCCTCCAGAAATGATACAACAAATGGTTTTCCCCTTGATATATTCAGCTAAAACTTCTAAAGAAGCAATACTAGCCGCTCCAGCAGGTTCTGCGACAATCCCTTGCTTAGAGTAGAGGTCAATCAAGGTTTCAGAAATCAACCCCTCATCGACACCTACTAAAGTCTGAACATGTTGGCGAGTTGCTTCATAGGTCAACTGACCTACTTTTTGCACGGCAATCCCATCCGCAAATTTGTCAATTTCCTTGAGCTTAACAGGTCCACCAGCTTCAAAGGCAGCCTTCATGGAACGCGCTCCATTAGCCTCTACCCCAATGACTTCAATTTCTGGACTTGTTTCCTTGATATAGGTAGAAACCCCAGCAATGAGGCCGCCACCACCAACAGGAACCAAGACAGCATCAAAACCAATCGATTCTTTTCGAGCTTCTTCTAAAATCTCATAAGCAACGGTCCCTTGACCTGCCTGCACATGAGCATCATCAAAGGGATCAATAAAGGTACGATTTTCAGAGACTGTAAATTCTTGAGCTGCTTTGGCTGAGGCATCAAAGGTATCGCCAACTAATTTAATGGTCACGAAGTCCCCACCAAAAAAGCGAACTTGACTAATTTTTTGTTGAGGAGTAGTAATGGGCATGAAAATAGTTGCAGGAATCTTCATTTCATTGCAAGTATAGGCAACTCCCTGCGCATGATTCCCCGCAGAAGCACAGACTACCCCACGCTCACGCTCTTCCTTACTGAGCTGAGAAATAGCATAATAGGCACCACGAATTTTAAAGGAACGAACACGTTGGGCATTTTCTTTTTTCAAATAAATCTTAGCGCCATACTTCTCCGATAAATAATGGTCATAATCCAGTGGGGTATTCACAACCACACCGTTCAAGACTTTATGGGCCTTTATTATATCTTTTGAACTTAACATCATTTTCTCCTAGACTATTCATATTATCACAATCCATCCTCTCAAACAGAGATGAATTGATTATAAAAGCGAGTTAGGTCCCCCCAACTCGCCTTCGATTTTATATATTCTTACTATTAGTTATAGATTTTGAAAGCATCATCGTCGTTTTGACCAACAAATGGCATTGCTTTACGCAATTCAACACCAATTTTTTCGATTTCAAGTTCTTCAGCTTCTTTACGGTAAGCTTTCAA
>CAKQBM010000251.1 GCA_934216185.1 uncultured Streptococcus sp.
GTCTCCACTCCACTTGATACATCGACTGCATAGGGAGTGAAGTGTTGAATTGCTTTTGCTACATTGTCTTCATTAAGCCCACCTGCGATGAAAAATGGCTGAGCTAGTTCCGCCGTATCCAGTTGACCCCAGTCAAAGGTCTGGCCACTCCCAGCCACAGGGGCATCAAAGAGTAGATAATCTGCCTGAGAATTAGGTACATGACCATTTCCATCCACCTGTACAGCCTGAATACTGGCACAAGGTAAATCCTCAAACAAATCATCCTCCACCTGACTGTGAACTTGAACCAAGTCCAAGCCAACTTTGTCAATCGCTTCTAGCAATTCTGCCCGACTTGGTGAAACAAATACACCAACCTTTTTAACATTAACAGGAACGAGCTTTGCAAGCTCAGCAGCCTGTTCCAAGGTCACCTGTCTTTTACTGGGTGCGAAGACAAAACCGATGTAATCCGCCCCTGCTGAAACGGCTGTCTCCACTGCTTCTTTGGTCGATAGTCCACAAATTTTAACCTTTGTCAATCTGCAACTCCTTGATTCTCTGGGCCACATCTTCTGCCTGCATGAGAGCTGTCCCTACTAAAATTCCGTTAAAGTATGGCGCTACTCGTTCCGCATCCTTCCCTGTGAAAATAGCAGATTCAGAAATGTACAAGCAACCATCTTTGAAATGTTTAGCCAAGTCTACACTGGTCTGCAAGTCGACCTCAAAGGTGGTTAAATTGCGATTGTTGACACCGATAATTTGAGCTCCAAGACAGTGAGCTACCTCTAGTTCAGCTAGATTATGGGTCTCCATCAAGACTTCCAGACCAAGTTCTGTCGCATAGTCATACAGTTCCTTGAGACGTTCTTCTGACAAGGCAGCCACAATGAGCAAGATGACTGTCGCACCTGCATTGCGAGCACGGATGATTTGCTTTTCATCGATAATAAAGTCCTTGTTAAGCGTTGGAATGTTTACCTGACTGGAAATCTCCCTTAGATAATCTAAATGTCCTTTAAAGAAAACTTCATCTGTCAGAACAGAAATCATCACTGCTCCGTTTGCTTCATAAGTCTGGGCCTGTTGCACAATATCCACATCGAGATTGATATCTCCCAGACTAGGGCTAGCCTTCTTGACCTCAGCGATTACCTGCAAGCGGTCCTGATGATTCTTCAAAAAGTCAGCTAAGCGATAGGTCTGACGCAGGGGCTGGATTTCCTCCAGCTCCATCTGCTCAACCTCACGCGCCTTCTGCTCCAAGATTCGTGCTAAAAATTCCTGACTCATTTTTGGTACTCCTGTAACAGTCTGAGTTTTTCAAGAGCCTTGCCACTAGCAATCACTTGACGAGCTAAGGCAACTCCATCCTTGATGCTAGCTACCTTACCATTAGCATAGAAACCAAGACCAGCATTTAAGACCGTAGTTTCCAAGAATGGACTTGGTTCATTTTTAAGAACGCTAAGCAAAATTTCTGCATTTTCCTGAGCATTGCCGCCACGAATATCTTCGATAGCGTAGCGCTCCATCCCCAAATCCTCTGGAGTAAAGCTTGATAAGGTGATTTCGCCATTTTCAAGAAGTGCAATCTTGGTTGTGCCGTTCAAGCCAGCTTCATCCAATCCTTCTGGTCCAGCAACCACGATGGCACGTTTGCGACCCATATTTTTCAAAACCTGAGCTGTACTTTCTAGGAGTTCTGGACGACTAATCCCAAGAAGCTGTGTCTCCAAAGCCATTGGGTGAATCAGTGGACCAGTCAAGTTCATGATGGTTGGAATCCCCAATTCCAAACGAGCTGGCATGATGTATTTCATGGCTGGGTGCATATTTTTAGCAAAGAGAAAGACGATTCCAGTTTTATCAAAGACCTTACCTAGTTCAGCTGGTTTGAGGTCTAGGTTGATACCCAAGGCTTCGAGAACATCTGCAGAACCAGATTTAGAAGAAATCGAGCGGTTACCGTGTTTTGCCATGTGAACACCCCCGCCAGCCAAGACAAAGGCTGCAGTTGTGGAGATGTTAAAGCTGAAAGACTTGTCCCCACCTGTACCACAGTTGTCCATGGCATCATGAATCTCAGTTGGAATATGTTGGGCATGTCCTCTCATGACTTGGGCAATGGCTGTGCGTTCTTCAGGTGTTTCCCCCTTCATCTTAAGTGCCAAGAGGAGAGAAGCAATCTGCGCTTCAGTTACACGCCCAGTTACGATACGCTCAATGACATCTGTCATTTCCACACCTGATAAATTTTCAAATTTTGCTAGTTTTTCAATAATCTCTTTCAT
>CAKQBM010000252.1 GCA_934216185.1 uncultured Streptococcus sp.
CATCAAAAGAGGGTAGTATTCATCGTAGAAATGATTTGGTAAGTCGATGAAATGGCCATTTTTGATACGGTAAATACTGATAGCTAACATCAATTTATACATTCTATAAATTGAAAAGTGCATTGGATAATTGGTGATTTTATAGAAGAAATCAGCAAACTCTGTTAAGTCCTCTTCAGGGATATCGGGAAAAGGCCAGTCTAGGAAATAATAGCGCTCAGAAAAATATTGAGCATAAAAATAGCGAATATCGATTTCATTCCCACGTATTTCGGATGGAGTAAATGATAGTTCAATTTGAAATTGAGTTGACAGAGTTTTTGTAATATTTCTGCCCCATCGATAGAGGTTGGCACTACTAGAGTGAAGATTTTCTAGGGTTCGATAAATCGGTAGGCCCTCATTAAAAAACAGATACTCTAGTAATTGAAAAGATTGAGAGTGAGCAAGAAAATGTTGATATACATCTTCCACACTACTCCGCATATTTAAATCTATCATAATTCCATTAATAGAAGATTGGATATCGATAGTTGGAAAGGCAGTACGTAATTCATTTAAATCACTTTTTAGAATTCGTTCTGTACATCCTAATTTGTCGGCAAGTTCATGTAGTCTCAACCAATTACGATTTTGAATTAAGATCTCCATTAAGCGTAATTGTCGCTGATCTTTTGTGGATAAAAGGTTACGCATTTAGGCAATTCCTCCTAAATTGTATTATATCATAATTATGATTCTGTTACACAAAAAAGCAAGAATTAAAAATATGTTCATTAAGTTCAAAAAAAAAAAAAAAAAAAAATATGACTCCAAGGTACAAAAATAAGATATATTAATTTCGTAGATAATATTGATTAATGCCTCAGATAGTTGTAGATTGTAAACTATAAAATATTACTTAGGAGTTTAAAATGAAACATTCACATAAGAAATCATTTGACTGGTATAGCATGCAACAACGATACTCTATTCGTAAGTATCACTTTGGTGCTGCTAGTGTCTTGCTCGGAACAGCCTTAGTCTTGGGAACTGCTGCCAATGCGCAATCAGTACAAGCAGAGGAACAACATCCTGAGGCAACTAATAGTGTCTCTGTTGATAAGGTAGATGAAGCCGCTAAACCAGCAGAAGTTTCTACACCTAAAAAAGAAACAACTTATGCAGCTCCAACTGTTGCGAACCCAGTAGAAGCAACTCCAGCTAAAACTGAAGAAGCTAAAGCGCCAGCAGAAAAAGTTGAAGAAGTAAAAGATAAAAAAGAAGAAGTAGCACAGCAAGATGCTGTTGATAAGTCAAAATTGTTAACAGCTCTTTCGCGTGCTAAAAAACTTGAGAGTAAGTTATATACAGAAGCAAGTGCAGCTAACTTGCAAGCAAGTATCCAAGCTGGTCAAGGTTTGCTTGGAAAAGCAGATGCATCTGAAGCTGAAGTATCAGCAGCAGAGTCATCTATTCAATCAGCCATTATTGGTCTAGAACTTCGTTCTAACTCTGATAAAGGAACTGTATCAGAAACTCCTGTAGTGAAGAAAGCTGACACAGCAGAAGCCAAAGAAGAAGCTAAGCCAGCTGCAACAACGACTGACCGTTCAGCTGTTGATAGTAGCGTTTTAGCAACTAATGCACCTGCCAAAGTGGAAACAACTTCAGCTCCAAAATCTACTAATGAAATCTTAAAACCAGGTTTGAGCCTTTCTGATGCTCGCCAAAATCCAGCTATCCGTAAAGAAGACTTGGATAAAGGACAAAGTGGTTTTAGAGCTTCTAGCAATCCAGCCAACCCAATTGTCTCAGGCTCTGGAAATACAGTTGCATTTTCAGACATCAGCCAAGGTGGTCGTAGCTATAGTTTCCGTGGCTACGGGAACTCACGTGGTGGTAATTCCATTCATTACGATGTAACAACAGTACGTCAAGGTAACAGATTGAATTTCACAATTGAATATTCTGGCCCAGGTGAATTTGTTAATAATAACTTTATCTTGGATAAAGGGGATGGATTTGGAAATCCTTCAAATGCAACCATCACGACTCCAAGGTTGAGAGAACAAACAAGACCTGTTAGTCAGGGTGGCAACTTCGTATCGCACTCAGGATACAGTATGACTTCTGCTACATCAACGAGTGAAAAACAAACAATCAGATTTAGTTTGCCTATCATTAATCCAAATGGTGACTTATCTGTTCGTTTGAAACCAGTTACTTTTAACGTGGACCAAGGTGGTGGTAGTGCCGCTA
>CAKQBM010000253.1 GCA_934216185.1 uncultured Streptococcus sp.
ATCAAAGAAAAAGCAGATTATATTACAAAAACATTAGAAGAAGATGGCATTTTTGATGCCTTAGAAGGATTTGGTATGGTAGAAAAAGAATTGCATTTCCCACAAGTAGACATTGAAACAGTAGAAGGTCCTATCGCGACCATTAAGACCAATCACGGAGACTTGCGTATCAAGCTCTTTCCTGAACATGCTCCTAAAACAGTAGCTAACTTTGTAGCTCTTTCAAAAGATGGTTACTATGATGGTGTCATTTTCCACCGTATTATCAAGGATTTTATGATCCAAGGTGGAGATCCAACTGGAACTGGTATGGGTGGCGAGTCAATCTACGGCGAATCATTTGAGGATGAATTCTCAGAAGAACTTTACAATATTCGTGGTGCTCTTTCCATGGCCAATGCTGGTCCAAATACTAACGGTAGCCAGTTCTTTATCGTGCAAAATCAACATTTGCCTTATTCTAAGAAAGAAATTGCTCGTGGTGGTTGGCCAGAACCGATTGCGGAAATTTATGCCAACCAAGGTGGGACACCTCACCTAGACCGCCGTCATACTGTTTTTGGTCAGCTAGCTGATGAAGCATCTTACGCTGTCTTGGATGATATTGCTGCTGTTGAGACAGGGGCTATGGACAAGCCAGTTGAAGATGTTGTGATTGAAACCATTGAAATCGAGGACTAAGATGAAAATCGGTGATAAGCTAAAGGGGCGTATTACAGGGATTCAGCCCTACGGTGCCTTTGTTGAACTAGAGACGGGTGATACAGGGCTGATTCACATTTCAGAGATTCGAACAGGATTTATTGAAAATATTTATGAAGCCTTGAAAGTCGATGAAGAGGTTCAGGTTCAGGTAGTGGATTTAGATGAATTTACAGGGAAAGCTAGTCTTTCTATCCGCACTTTGGAGGAAGAAAAGCACCAGTTTCCTAGACGGAGACGTTTTTCGAGCGGCCGCTTTAACTACGGCTTTGCGCCTC
Source organism: uncultured Streptococcus sp. (assembly GCA_934216185.1). GTDB lineage: Bacteria > Bacillota > Bacilli > Lactobacillales > Streptococcaceae > Streptococcus. Next base: position 981 of record CAKQBM010000253.1, read on the forward strand.
TTAAACGAATGATGCCAATTTGGACCAAGGAAGCCCTTCAACATTTGAAGAATCAGAAGCACTAGTTAGAAATTTCTATCTTTTGTAATGTTAATATAAATTTGCTATAATAGGACTATGGAAGAAGAACAATTATTAAAATCAGGAGAGCGTATTAACCAGCTCTTTTCGACAGATATTAAAATCATTCAAAATAGAGAGGTTTTTAGCTATTCGGTGGATAGTGTTCTCTTGTCACGTTTTCCACGTTTTCCTAAAAAGGGCTTGATAGTGGATTTCTGCGCTGGAAATGGAGCAGTTGGGCTATTTGCAAGTACTCGTACTCAGGCACAGATTTTGGCTGTTGAGATTCAGGAGCGTTTGGCAGATATGGCTGAACGCTCTGTCCGTTTGAATGGTTTGGAAGAGCAGATGGGGGTCATCTGTGATGATTTGAAAAATATGGCCGCTTACATCCAGGGAAGTAAAGTAGATATGATTTTGTGTAATCCGCCCTATTTCAAGGTGGATCCTCATTCAAACTTGAACGAGAGCGAACATTATCTCTTGGCGCGACATGAAATCACGACCAATTTGCAGGAAATCTGTCGTAGTGCCCAGAGTATTCTCAAATCTAATGGGCGTTTGGTCATGGTTCATCGTCCTGATCGACTTTTAGATATCTTGGACAGCTTGCAACGACATAATCTAGCACCTAAGCGTCTGCAATTTGTCTATCCAAAAAAGGAAAAGGAAGCCAATATGCTCTTGATTGAAGCTATCAAGGATGGTTCAACAAGCGGCTTTAAGGTCTTACCACCTCTCATTGTCCACAATGATGATGGTTCCTATACGCCCGAACTTGAAGAGATTTATTATGGATCATAAGGCTTATATGTATGTGCTGGAGTGTCGTGATGGTTCCTATTATACAGGCTATACGACTGATGTGAGAAGACGCCTCGCTGTCCACAATAGTGGGAAGGGAGCTAAATATACACGAGCACGCTTGCCAGTCAAACTTATCTATGCTCAAGGATTTGCCAGTAAGGAAGAAGCCATGTCGGCAGAATCCCTTCTCAAGCGTAAGAAGAGGCCACAGAAGGAAAGATTTTTATCTGAAAATCAAGATAGAAATTTACTCAGTTATTTTGAAGAGTAGCGGGGAGTCCTTTGACTCCTCTTACTTTTGTCAAAAAGCGAAAAAAATGCTACAATAAAGAGAATAAACAAAATGAGGTATTATC
>CAKQBM010000254.1 GCA_934216185.1 uncultured Streptococcus sp.
TAAATTAACAAGGTAGAGAAAATCCAAGCATAGCGATGTAAAAACATGTTTGGAGTATGCATACCTTGCCAAAATAAATCAAGAGCTTCAATATAAAAGCTTGCAATTAGAAATGCAAAGAAGATTGCATAGATAAGTTTCACGTGAAACTTAATAGATTTCAGCGTAAAAAATAAAATAGTCAAAATAAAGGGAAGTAGTCCAACAAAAATCATTGGGATGGCCCCATACTTTGTTGTGTCAAAGGAACCAATGAATTGTTTAGCAAAGAGATCAAGATACCAGCTACTTTCAGTTTGAAACTTTGTAATTTTAGTTAATTTTTCCCCATGTGTCTGTATATCAAATAGAGTAGGAAGAGTCAGAATCAAACTAGCCATACCAGCTAAAACGGATGTGATTATGAAATCAAGAAAAGATGATTTTCGAGTTTTAAAGTCCCAAGAAATTTGACAGAGATACCAGAAAATAAGAAACAATACTGTCATATAGCCAAAATAATAATTTTGAATAAACAAAATTGACAGACTTGTAAAGTACAATAGGAATTTCTTTTCAGTTATCAGTAGATGTAAACCAGTTATAATTAAAGGAATCAAGATAAAAACATCTAGCCAGGTTTTTATCTCTAATTGACTGACAGTGAAACTCATCAGAGCATAGGAAGTAGATAAAGCTAGTTTTAAAGGTTTAGGAATCGATTGAAATAATTTGTTTAAACTAAAGTAAGTTGACAGTCCAATCAATCCAAATTTTAAGAGAGTTGTCAGATAGACAGCATCTGGCATATTAGTTAGATCAAAAAAGTAAACTAGTGGTGAAAAGAAACTACCCAAGTAATAACTAGATAGGGCATAGAAATTTAATCCGAGGCCACTTGTAAAGGTGTAAAACAGACTACCATTTTCATGTAGGATATTTCTTAGAGCTATATCAAAAATAACGTATTGATGAAAGCCATCTCCTAATAGAGGAGAGTTGTCGCTATTCCAGTAGATACCTTGAGATAGATATACTCCTATCATAATGATTATGGGAATGATGAAAGAAACAAAATAGGTCCAATATGTTTTAAAAAATAATTTCATGTTACCTCATAAAATGTTAGAAAACTCAGCTGGTTAACCCAACTGAGTTTTGAAGTTTTATTTAGTCTTTCCAAAGTTCTTTAACTTTTGCTTGTACTTCTGCATTTTCTAGGAATTCATCATAGGTTTCATCGATACGATCGATGACGCCATTTTTAGACAAGACAATGATATGGTTAGCCAAAGTTTGAATAAACTCGTGGTCATGACTGGCAAAGATGATTGATTCTTTAAAGTTTTTCAATCCATCGTTCAAGCTTGAGATAGATTCCAAGTCCAAGTGATTGGTTGGATCATCAAGTACAAGGACATTTGATTTCAAGAGCATAAGTTTTGAAAGCATGACACGAACTTTTTCTCCCCCTGACAAGACATTTACAGGTTTGTTAACTTCATCTCCAGAGAAGAGCATACGACCAAGGAAACCGCGTAGGAAAGTATTGTCATCTTCTTCTTTACTTGCGAATTGACGCAACCAGTCAAGGATTGACTCTCCTCCTGCAAAATCTGCCGAGTTATCTTTTGGCAAGTAAGAACGGCTAGTAGTTACTCCCCACTTGACAGTTCCTTCATAGTCAATGTCCCCCATGATTGCACGAATTAATGCAGTCGTTTGGATGTCATTTTGTCCAATAAGCGCTGTCTTATCACCTGGACGCAAGATAAAGCTGATATTATCTAAAATAGTCTCACCATCAATCTTTACAGTTAGATTTTCTACTGTCAAAAGATCATTACCAATCTCACGTTCCGCTTTAAAGTTGATAAATGGATATTTACGACTAGATGGTACAATTTCTTCAAGTTCAATCTTATCAAGCATTTTCTTACGTGATGTTGCTTGTCTTGATTTGGAAGCATTGGCAGAGAAACGAGCTACGAATTCTTGCAATTGCTTAATTTTTTCTTCTGCTTTAGCATTACGGTCTGCTAGCAATTTAGCAGCGAGCTCAGAAGATTCCTTCCAGAAGTCGTAGTTTCCGACATAGAGTTTGATTTTGCAAAAGTCAAGGTCGGCCATGTGAGTACATACTTTGTTTAAGAAGTGACGGTCGTGGGATACTACGATAACGGTGTTATCAAAGTCAATCAAGAAGTCTTCTAACCAAGTAAT
>CAKQBM010000255.1 GCA_934216185.1 uncultured Streptococcus sp.
CTCGGAATGATGAGAATAGAAGATAAGTCTGTAAAAGAAGTTGAAGAGCTTGTAGAAACAGCACTTTCTGTTGGAATCAATGCCTTTGACTTGGCAGATATATACGGTCGTGGTCGTTGTGAAGAACTGTTAGGTCTTGTCCTAAAAAATCGTCCAGATTTAAGAGAAAAGATGTGGATTCAGTCTAAATGTGGCATTCGCATAGAAGAATTTACCTATTTTGATTTTTCTAAGGACTATATTATAAAATCTGTAGACGGTATTTTGCAAAGATTGCAGGTTGATTATTTAGATAGCTTGCTTCTCCATCGCCCAGATGCCTTGATGGAATCTGATCAAGTAGCAGAAGCCTTTGATCTCCTTTATAAACAAGGTAAGGTTCGAGATTTTGGAGTTTCTAATCAAAATCCTATGATGATGGAGTTGCTTAAAAAAGATGTCAAGCAGCCGTTAGCTGTTAATCAGCTACAATTGAGTGCGGCTTTTACTCCAGGATTCGAATCAGGTTTTCATGTTAATATGGAAGATAGTCAAGCAGCTATGCGAGATGGCAGCATTTTTGAATATTGCAAATTACACGATGTGGTCATTCAAGCATGGTCTGTCTTACAATTCGGGTATTTTAAAGGGAATTTTGTTGGAAATGAGAAATTTCAAGCTTTAAATCAAGTACTTGATCGTTTAGCTATTAAATATGGAGTAACTCCTTCAACTATTGCCATTTCTTGGATATTACGTTATCCAGCAAAAATGCAGGCAGTCGTAGGTACAACAAATCCTAAGCACTTGAGAGAAGTTAGCCAAGCGGCAAACTTTAGCTTAACAAGAGAAGAATGGTATGAAATTTATCTTGCTGCAGGGAATAATTTGCCGTAAGTAGAAGCAGATGTAAATAAATCACAGTCAAAAAGCCGTTGCCAAGCGGTTTTTTGTTATAATGAAGTGAAGATTTATCGATATAAAAGGAGAGAACCATGACATTTGAAGAAATGCTGCCTGGGTTAAAGGCTAAGAAAAAATATGTACGAACTGGTTGGGGAGGCGCTGAAAACTATGTCCAACTCTTTGATACTATTGAACAAAATGGGCTTGCACTTGAAGTGACACCTTATTTCCTAATCAACGTGTCTGGAGAAGGAGAAGGTTTTTCCATGTGGAGCCCAACACCTTGTGATGTTTTGGCGACGGATTGGGTAGAAGTGCATGACTAGACGTGTATTGATTACGGGAGTGAGTTCAGGTATCGGATTGGCTCAGGCTCGCCTTTTTTTAGAGAAGGACTATCAAGTTTATGGAGTTGACCAAGGTGAAAATCCACTCTTAGAGGGTGATTTTCACTTTTTACAGAGAGATTTAACCTTGGACTTGGAGCCTATTTTTGACTGGTGTCCTCAGGTTGATGTTTTGTGCAATACTGCTGGAGTTTTGGATGATTATAAACCACTTTTAGAACAATCAGCTCAGGAAATTCAAGAGATTTTTGAAATCAACTATGTGACTCCTGTTGAGTTGACTCGCTATTATTTGACCCAAATGTTGGAGAATAAAAAAGGGATCATTATCAATATGTGTTCTATCGCTTCTAGTCTAGCAGGAGGTGGTGGTAACGCCTATACTTCATCTAAGCATGCTTTGGCTGGATTTACCAAGCAGTTGGCTCTAGACTATGCTGAAGCTGGGATTCAGGTATTTGGTATCGCTCCAGGAGCAGTCAAGACAGCTATGACCGCTGCGGATTTTGAGCCAGGTGGATTGGCTGACTGGGTGGCTAGTGAAACACCAATCAAACGCTGGATTGAGGCAGAGGAAATAGCAGAGATTAGCTTTTTCTTAGCAAGTGGGAAAGCGAGTGCCATGCAAGGACAAATATTGACAATAGACGGTGGATGGTCTTTGAAGTAGGAGGATCTGATGGAAATTAAAAGACACTTTGGAGTCTACGCTGTTTGCTTTGAAAATAGGAAGTTACTTTGCATTGCAAAAACGATAGGCCCTTATCAACATCGGTATGATCTACCTGGATGCAGTCAGCAACTTGGTGAAGGACTGACGGAAACGCTGACTAGAGAAGTTATGGAAGAGACGGGATTTACTGTTAGAAGCTACTCTAATCCTCGAATCTACGATGTTTTCGTCAGGGAAGAGTTAAAAAATTTTATGGTTCACCATGT
>CAKQBM010000256.1 GCA_934216185.1 uncultured Streptococcus sp.
TATCCAACCATACTTGGTAGTAAAGTTTAGAGCCACGTTCAACTGACTTAGTATTCAAGTTTTCAGCTTCGTTGTTGCTTGTATTATCGACATATGGGTTAGTGTTAGTTTCACCATATTTATCTGTCAATTCAGAATCGTCATCAACGAGTTTAGTACCTGTGATATCGAATTTAGCCTTAGAAACAACGTATTTCTCTGGTTGGAACTTAGGTTCTGTTGGTGGAGTTACACGGTTGTTGAATTCTTTATCGGCAGGATCTGTCACGTTTGTGATCAATGCTTTGGCAGTACCATCGTGACTGACTTTAACAGTTACAACTGCAGCCATTGGGTCGTAAGTGACTGTTGAGTCTGTACCTTTAACCTCTGTTACAGTGTAAGTGTAAGTACCTTCTTGACCCTTCTTATATTTAAGGGCTGTGACAGTTTCACCAGCTTTGTTTGTGTAATCAACTGGTACGAACTTGAAGTTACCGTCTGCGTCGTTGGTTGTAGTTGCGATAACAACGTTGTCGCTATCTTTCAACTCGAATGTAAATTCGCCAGCTTTAAGCGCACGGCCTTCCAATTTCTTAGTGAAGTTGAATTCTACTGAGATTGGAACACTGTTGACACGTTTTTCAGTTGGTTTTTCTTTAGGTGTTACAGATTTATGAGTTGGGTCATAATAGTTAACAACTTGAGCTGCTTTATTTTCAATATCGGCACCAGCTGCGACATCGTCTTTAACTGTTGCTGGAATATCAAATTTATAGTAGCGTCCAAACTCGAATTTAGTAGTATCGATTACTTGAGTATTTTCAGCGTCGCCAAGTGACTTAGTGAAGCCTGCTTTAAGGTTAGCTGTTACAATACCGTTATTAATAGCGATATCGAACTTGTTAGTAACGTCTGCACCAGTAACTGAATCGTAAACCTTGATGTCAGATGCAGTAACATTCAACTTAGTTTCGTCAAAGTCATCTGAGATACCAACTGTTTGGATGTTATCCTTGTTATTTGCGTCAAACTTAGTTGTATCCAACCATACTTGGTAGTAAAGTTTAGAGCCACGTTCAACTGACTTAGTATTCAAGTTTTCAGCTTCGTTGTTGCTTGTATTATCGACATATGGGTTAGTGTTAGTTTCACCATATTTATCTGTCAATTCAGAATCGTCATCAACGAGTTTAGTACCTGTGATATCGAATTTAGCTTTAGAAACAACGTATTTCTCTGGTTGGAACTTAGGTTCTGTTGGAGGTGTTACGGTGTTGTTGAATTCTTTATCAGGAGCATCTGTGACAGTTGCTACGATTGCTTTAGCTGTACCATCGTGTGAAACGACAACTTTCACAGTCGCAACCATTGGGTCGTAAGTAACGGTGCTATCAGTACCACGAACTTCTTCTACAGTGTAGTTGTAAGTCTTACCAAGATCATCGCGGCCAAACTCAAGTGTCTTGAAGTTTACTTTACCGCTCGCATCATTGTGAACACGTTCAACTTCTGCACCGTCTTTCTTCAAGATGAATTCGAATTCGCCAGCTTGAAGCGTACGGCCGGCAAGAGTCTTAGTGAAGTTAAGGTCAAGTGGAACTGGAACACTGTTAACACGTTTTTGTGTTGGTTTGTTTGGTTTTTCAACTGTCTTGCTTACTGGGTTGTAAACGTGAACTGTTTGGTTGGCTGTGTTTTCAATATCAGCACCAGCTTTAACAGATTCTTTAACAGTTGCTGGGATATCAAATTTATAGTAACGACCAAATTCGAACTTAGTAGTATCGATAACTGGGTTGTTTACTTTATCTTTGATGAATTCTTCTTTAGAAGTTGCAGTGATTGTACCATTTTCAACTTTGATGTCGAACTTGTTAGTCACATCTGCACCAGTTACTGAATCGTAAGCCTTGATGTCTGCAGCGTTAACTGTCAATTTATCAGCATCGTATGTATCTGATACACCAACGTATTGAACGTTGTTAGCGTCAGTAAATTGATTAGTATCAAGCCATACTTGGTATACCAATTTAGAACCACGTTTAACAGTCTTGGTATTCAAGTTTTCTGGTTCGTTGTTGGCAATACCATCAGCATATGGATTTGCGTTAGTTTCAGCGTATTCATCTGTCAACTCATCGTCATCATCCATCAATTTTCTACCAGTAACATCGTATTTTTCTTT
>CAKQBM010000257.1 GCA_934216185.1 uncultured Streptococcus sp.
TAAAAATTGATAGAATAAGGATTGTCTAAAAAATTTTAAGGAGAATCTATCAAATGGATTTCACATGGGCAATTAAATATGCCACTGAATTTTTGGGAACTGCTATTTTGATCATTCTTGGAAATGGTGCAGTTGCCAACGTTGAACTTAAAGGTACGAAAGGTCACCAAAGTGGCTGGATCGTTATCGCTGTTGGTTATGGTATGGGGGTTATGATCCCAGCATTAATGTTTGGTAACGTATCTGGAAACCACATCAACCCAGCCTTCACTCTTGGACTTGCAATCAGCGGTCTTTTCCCTTGGGCACAAGTTGCGCCTTATATCATTGCACAAGTTTTGGGTGCTATCTTTGGTCAAGCCTTGGTTGTGGCAACACACCGACCATATTACTTGAAAACTGAAAATCCAAACAACATTTTGGGTACTTTCTCAACCATTTCAAATGTGGATAATGGTACAAAAGAATCACATTTTGCAGCAACTGTTAATGGTTTTGTAAATGAGTTTGTTGGTTCGTTTGTTCTTTTCTTCGCAGCCCTTGGTATGACTAAAAACTTCTTTGGTGCTGAAGTGCTTCAATACATGAAACAAATGGCAACACAAGCAGGACAAACAGTGGATTTTTCTGACTTGGCTATTAAAGCACAAGTAGCGCCACACACTGCTTCAGGACTTTCAGTAGCCCACTTGGCACTTGGTTTCCTTGTTATGGCCTTAGTAACATCACTTGGTGGACCTACAGGGCCTGCCTTGAACCCTGCTCGTGACTTGGGACCACGTCTCCTTCATGCTTTCCTTCCAAAATCAGTTCTTGGTGAGCACAAAGGGGATTCAAAATGGTGGTATTCTTGGGTACCAGTAGTAGCACCTATCGCAGCAGCAATTGCGGCAGTAGCTATCTTCAAATTCCTTTACCTATAAGAAATTGAAACCGAGGAAATCCTCGGTTTTTTAGATGCAATTTTACGAAAAATCGGTAAATTTGAGCATAATATCTTGTAAAAAATTCTAAAATCCTATAAAATAAAAAGTGACGGAGGAATTTATGAATGTGAATCAGATTGTACGGATTATTCCTACTTTAAAAGTTAATAATAGAAAATTAAATGAAACATTTTATATAGAGACCCTTGGTATGAAGGCCTTGTTAGAGGAATCAGCCTTTCTGTCATTAGGGGACCAAACAGGTCTTGAAAGGCTGGTTTTAGAAGAAGCGCCGAGTATGCGTACTCGTAAGGTAGAGGGAAGAAAAAAACTGGCTAGATTGATTGTCAAGGTGGAAAATCCCTTGGAAATTGAAGGACTCTTATCTAAAACAGATTCGATTCATCAATTATATAAAGGTCAAAATGGCTACGCTTTTGAAATTTTCTCACCAGAAGATGATTTGATTTTGATTCATGCGGAAGATGACAGAGCAAGTCTAGTAGAAGTAGGAGAAAAGCCAGAATTTCAAACAGATTTGGAATTAATTTCTTTAAGTAAATTTGAGATTTCTATGGAATTACATCTCCCAACTGATGTCGAAAGTTTCTTAGAAGTATCTGAAGTTGGGACATCACTTGATTTTATTCCAGCTCAGGGGCAAGATTTGACTGTGGACAATACGGTTACTTGGGACTTGTCTATGCTTAAGTTCTTGGTCAATGAACTAGATGTGGCAAGTCTGCGCCAGAAGTTTGAGTCTACTGAATATTTTATGCCTAAGTCTGAAAAATTCTTCCTTAGTAAAGATAGAAATAATGTTGAATTGTGGTTTGAAGAAGTATGAAGTGGACCAAGATTATTAAAAAAATAGAAGAACAAATCGAGGCAGGGATTTATCCCGGAGCCTCTTTTGCGTATTTTAAGGACAATCAATGGACGGAGTTCTATTTAGGCCAGAGTGACCCAGAGCATGGCTTGGATACTGAGGCAGAACTAGTTTATGACCTAGCTAGTGTCAGCAAGGTTGTTGGGGTTGGCACCGTTTTTACTTTTTTGTGGGAAAAAGGTCAATTAAATATTGACAAACCGGTAACAGATTTTTTAACTGAGAGTGATTATCCAGACATCACTATTCGCCAGCTCTTGACTCATGCAACAGATCTTGATCCTTTTATTCCCAATCGTGATCTTTTAACAGC
>CAKQBM010000258.1 GCA_934216185.1 uncultured Streptococcus sp.
TATAAACAGGAATTTTGTTTTCATTCCAAGCGCTGATGGTTCCCATTGACTTTTCAGAGAACATCATGTTCCGTCCCATCAAGGCATCTGGTTCATAAGAAAGAACCGTTTCTTGTGAGACAGATTTTTTATCCCCAATATGAGGGATAGCTTCAATGGAATCCTTGTATTTACCAGTTACAGCATTATCAGGATTGAGCATGCCAGCAATTTTATCTTGCAAACCGAGTTCAAGTAGAACTTCAGTTGTTGAAAGGTTGTTGGTGATGACCTTTTCAGGTGCCTTTTCAAAGACTTGTTCGACTTCATTTCCTTTGGCATCATAAGTCTTGATAGTTACCGGATAACTGGTTTCTGTACTTGCTTTTTGACTAGCTTCTGTTGTAGCTGGTGCAGTTGCTGTTTCTTTAGATGTATTGCCGCAAGCTGCCAACGTTAAGGCAGCTACTGTTACGAGCAAAATACTGAGTGATTTTTTCATGTTAATTTCCTTTAAATCTTATAAATAGTGAATCATAGCTTGCTGATCTTCCGTCCAAGTAACCTTACTTTGGACGCCATAGACAGTCTGCAAAGACTCAGGTGTGATGGTCTCTTTTGGAGTACCCTGGTAAACTATCTCTCCCTCTTTCATCAGATAGAGATAGTCTGAATAGCGACAAGCCAGCTGAATATCATGCAAAACAGCTAGTATATTGATATGGAGATTTTTGGCAATGCTTAACAAGTCTAGCTGGTACTTGATATCCAAGTGATTGGTTGGTTCATCTAAGAGTAGCAAAGTTGGCTCTTGGGCTAAGGCGCGTGCTAACAGAACCCGCTGTTTCTCCCCTCCTGATAGAGAAGAGTAAAGTCGATTTTTCTTTTCGAACATGTCTACTTTGACCAGAGCATCCTCAACCAAAGCAAAGTCTCTCTCTTTTTCCTTTTGCAAAAAAGAGAGATGGGGCGTTCTACCCAGCAGAACAATTTCTTCAACCGTACAATCAAACTGGAGTTGATTAAACTGCGTGATGACTGCCATCTGTCTTGCCGTTTCCTTCACGCTCATTTGTTCTATCGGTTTCCCATTGAAGGAAATCAAACCTTGATCAGGTTTTTCCTGACGATAAATGAGTTTTAATAAGCTAGTCTTCCCACTTCCATTGGGTCCCAAAATGGTATGAAATTGGTTGCCCTCAAGTTTGAGTGAGACTCCTTTGAGAATTTTTTTCTCTCCAATACCAAAGTGAATATCCTGGCAGATTAAGTCCATATCAGACCTTCACCTCCCCTCTTCTACTAGCAACCATGTAGATAAAGAAAGGTGCACCTACTAGGGCTGTGAAAATCCCAATCGGAAGTTCAGCATTTTGTATCAAAACACGGGCAAGGACATCTGCCCAGACAACAAAGAGAGCACCGAGCAAAGTTGCTATCGGAAAAAGCCTTCTGTAGTTTGTACCTACCAAACTTCTCGCCAAATGTGGTGTGATGAGACCGACAAAACCGATAATCCCACAGGTCGATACTAATACTGCCGTCATCACCGCTACAATCATCACATAGAGATACCAGTAAAAACGTAGGGGAATTCCCAAGGTCAAGGCTGCCTCATCTCCCATCATCATGGCATTAAAAACACGATATTGGGTAGAGAAAAACAAAAAGGCTATTCCCACGACTACCGCTGGCAGGGTTAAGTGAGCCCATGAAATCCCTGCTAGAGAGCCCATGGTCCAAAACTTGATGGTCATGACACTGTCAGCATTAGCGCCAATTGAGATAATAAAGTTTGAAAAAGCCAAAAAGAGTGCATTGACCACCGTCCCTGATAAAATGAGGCTAGAAGTTGTCATCCTGCCTTGCATGGAAGCAATGAGAAGGACAGCAACTGTCGCTAGAATCGCTCCAAGGAAAGAGCCAAGACCAATCATGACCTTAAAACCAAGAATAATGCTCAAAGTTGCCCCGAAGGTTGCCCCAGCTGAAATCCCTAATACATAAGGTTCAGCAATGGGGTTATTGACTGTTGACTGCATCACGCTTCCACACATGGAAAGACCAGCACCAATTATCAAACCTAGAAAAACCCGTGGTAACCTCATATTCCAAACGATTGCAAGTGTAGATTTTGAAA
>CAKQBM010000259.1 GCA_934216185.1 uncultured Streptococcus sp.
GCATAAGAGTGCTTATGGGAACTGGTGGTATCAAGCGCCTGATTCTACAGGAGAGTATGCTATCGGTTGGAATGAAATCGAAGGTGAATGGTATTACTTCAACCAAACGGGTATCTTGTTACAGAGTCAATGGAAAAAATGGAACAATCATTGGTTCTATTTGACAGACTCTGGTGCTTCTGCTAAAAATTGGAAGAAAATTGATGGAATCTGGTATTACTTTAACAAAGAAAATCAGATGGAAATTGGTTGGGTAAATACTGGAGGTCAGTCCTATTATTTATCAAACGATGGCTCTATGAAGACAGGTTGGCTTCAATATAAGGGGCAATGGTATTACTTTGCTCAATCAGGGAAAATGAAAACGGGCTGGGTAAAAGATAAAGAAACCTGGTACTATATGGATTCTACTGGCATTATGAAGACAGGTGAGGTAGAAGTTGCAGGTCAACATTATTATCTGGAAGATTCAGGAGCTATGAAGCAAGGTTGGCTTAAAAAGGCAAACGATTGGTATTTCTACAAGGAAGACGGTTCACGAGCTGTTGGTTGGATCAAAGACAAGGATAAATGGTACTTCTTGAAAGAAAATGGTCAATTACTTGTGAACGGTAAGACACCAGAAGGCTATACTGTTGATTCAAGTGGTGTCTGGTTAGTGGATGTTCCGGTAGAGAAATCTGCTACAACTAGGGATACAAGTAAGTCAGAAATAAAAGAATCGAAAGAAGTAGTGAAAAAAGATTTTGAAAATAAAGAAACGAGTCAACACGAAAGTATTACAAGTTCTTCAACTAGTCAAGATTTGACTTCCTCAACTTCACAAAGCTCTGAGACGACTGCAAACAAATCGGAATCAGAACAGTAGTAAAAAAGAAGGTTTTAGGGCCTTCTTTTTCCTATCAACTCTTTTCTATTTCCTGTTATTCATGTTATAATGGATAAATATGAAGAATCGGAGTGAGACTATGAAATACAAACGAATTGTCTTTAAGGTGGGGACTTCTTCTCTGACAAATGAGGATGGAAGTTTATCACGTAGTAAGGTAAAGGCTATCACCCAGCAGTTGGCTATGTTACACGAGGCTGGTCATGAATTGATTTTGGTGTCGTCGGGTGCCATTGCTGCAGGTTTTGGGGCCTTAGGATTTAAGAAGCGTCCGACTAAGATTGCTGATAAACAGGCTTCAGCAGCGGTAGGGCAAGGGCTTTTGTTGGAAGAATACACGACCAATCTTCTCTTGCGCCAAATCGTTTCTGCACAAATTTTGCTGACCCAGGATGATTTTGTGGATAAGCGCCGCTATAAGAATGCTCATCAGGCTTTGTCAGTTCTACTTAGTCGCGGGGCGATTCCTATCATCAATGAGAATGACAGTGTCGTTATTGATGAGCTCAAGGTTGGGGACAATGATACTCTGAGTGCCCAGGTTGCAGCCATGGTCCAAGCAGACCTTTTGGTTCTCTTGACAGACGTCGACGGTCTTTATACTGGAAATCCTAATTCGGATCCAAGAGCCAAACGCTTGGAGAAAATCAAGACTATCAATCGTGAGATTATTGATATGGCCGGTGGAGCAGGTTCGTCTAATGGTACAGGTGGCATGTTAACCAAAATCAAAGCTGCCACTATTGCGACAGAATCAGGAGTTCCTGTTTATATCTGCTCATCCTTGAAGTCAGATGCCATGATTGAGGCGGCTGAGGAGACCAAGGATGGTTCCTACTTTGTTGCTCAAGAGAAGGGACTTCGTACCCAGAAACAATGGCTGGCCTTTTATGCTCAGAGCCAAGGTTCTATTTGGGTTGATAAAGGGGCTGCGGAAGCTCTCTCTAAACATGGCAAGAGTCTCCTTTTATCTGGTATTGTTGACGCAGAAGGAGCCTTTTCTTACGGTGATATTGTGACAGTATTTGACAAGGAAAGTGGAAAATCACTTGGAAAAGGGCGCGTGCAATTTGGGGCATCTGCTTTGGAGGATATGTTGCGTTCTCAAAAAGCCAAGGGTGTCTTGATTCACCGTGATGACTGGATTTCCATTACTCCTGAAATCCAACTACTCTTTACAGAATTTTAGAGGT
>CAKQBM010000260.1 GCA_934216185.1 uncultured Streptococcus sp.
CCACCAGAACATGCAGCTAGAACACCTGCTGCTAATAAAGTCACTCCCGTAAGAGCCAATACTTTTCTTGTTTTCATAGTATTCTCCTTTGTTTTTTTATTCATTATAGACTCTTTTTCAAGTCCTGTCAATACAATTTTCAGAATTTTAAGAGTTATTTGATATATTTGACATATTCTGAAAAATAAAATTGTTCATTTATGCAAAAAAAGCCAACAGAGATTCTCTTCTGACCGACAGAAAACAATCTTGTTCGCTTTACTTCTAAAAATCTTAAATAGCAAAAATTCTAAAATGACAGAATCCTTGCATTATTGACCCAACTCTTCCTCAACCACTTCCAAAGCCCGTTCAATAACCACATGCATGTCGTAGTATTTATAATCTGCTAAACGTCCGCAAAAAATGACCTTATCATTCTGGGCTGCCTCTTCTTGATATTTAGCAAACATAGCATTGTTTCTCTCATCATTGATTGGATAATAAGGCTCGTCTCCTCGTTTCCAATCAGCTGGGTATTCACGAGTAATAACCGTTTTATCTTGTGTACCGTACTCAAAATGTTTATGCTCAATAATGCGAGTATAAGGAATTTCCCGTTCTGTATAGTTTACAACTGCGTTTCCTTGATAGTTTTCCTCATCTAAAACTTCATGCTCAAAACGAAGACTACGGTATTCTAACTCACCATGTTTATAATCAAAGTATTGGTCAATCATCCCTGTAAAGACAACTTTTTCAGCAGAAGCTTCTAATTCCTGACGATTGGCAAAAAAGTCAAGACCAAGTTCTACTTCCACATCCTTGAGCATATTTTCGATGATAACGTTATACCCCCCAATTGGAATACCCTGGTAACGGTCATTAAAATAATTATTATCAAAGGTTAAACGAACTGGTAGACGTTTGATGATAAAGGGTGGAAGGTCAGTCGCAGAACGTCCCCATTGCTTTTCAGTATATCCTTTAATCAACTTTTCATAAATATCTGGACCGATTAACTTGATAGCCTGTTCTTCCAAGTTTTTCGGTTCAACGTCCTTCATGTGATCCGTTTGCTCAGCAATCTTATCTTTGACTTCTTGAGGAGTTTTTGTCCCCCACATAGCATAGAAGGTATTCATATTGAAAGGTAGATTATAAAGACTGCCCTTGTAATTAGCGACAGGCGAATTGATATAGTTGTTAAATTCAGCAAATTGATTAACATAATCCCAAACTTTCTTGTTAGAAGTATGGAAGATATGGGCGCCATATTGATGAACATTAACACCCTCTACATTCTCACAGTAGATATTCCCACCAATGTGCTCACGCTTATCAATCACTTTTACTTTTTTTCCACGTTTGGTTGCTTCATAAGCAAAAATTGCTCCCGACAATCCAGCTCCAACGATTAAATAGTCGTACATAGTCTCTTCCTTATCACTTATCTTTACATCTCCTTAATTATAGCAAAAGAGAGAATCTTATACTCTTCGAAAACCTCTTCAAACCACGTCAGCGTCCATCTGCAACCTCAAAACACTATTTTGAGCTGACTTCATCAGTTCTATCCACCTCAAAGCTGTACTTTGAGCTAGCTTCCCAGTTACTCTTTGATTTTCACTGAGTATTGGTTTCAATCTATTTTAGCACAAAACAAGTCATTTCTCAGTTTTCAATAGCTGAGTGATTTAAAAAGACAAGCACCAAAACGGATGCTTGTCTGTATGATTTTCCTTGGAAAAGCTATTTCTCATTATTTAACATGCTTTTCTGCTTCTTTTTGGGCTTTTTCGATTGCTTTTTTGCTTTCTTGCTCCCATTTGGTCTTGGCTTCTTCAAACTGTTTGGTCGTCACAGTGTCTTTTTGCAGTTTCATGTACTTGTAGTTATTACCATCACCCTTGATACCAACCAATGAATACCCTCTTGTAAATGGCGTTACTTTGGTTACGGATGCTGTTCCTCCACTTGACATAGCTGACATAATCAGAGAATTGTCAATCATCCAAGCCTGTGCTTCAGCATATTTTTCATAGCGTTTGGCTACATCTTT
>CAKQBM010000261.1 GCA_934216185.1 uncultured Streptococcus sp.
TTATGGCCTTATACGCCTTAGGTATTTGGCACAATGCTGTCCGAGGAAATATTCCCTTCCTCATTCTTTGGAGTGTCCTACTCCTTGTTAATGTCAGCTATTTGATTTTCCGCTTGAAAAAATAAAAAATAAGACAGACCTAAATTATTTTGCATTCAGGTCTGTCTTATTTTTTATATTTAGATGTATCTACAAGTTTTTTAGGACTTTATTTCACTTAACCATTCAAAGATTTCGTCATTACTATCAAAAGCAGAACCATTCTGACAGTGAAGGTCGCTTGAGTAGTTTTCTTTATCAAAAATAATTAACTTTTTCTCTTTTGACGGTATGGATTCAAAATACTTAAAACCTAGTTGTTTATCGTAATACATATCATTGGCTGCTAAAAGTACGAGAACAGGCCCTGTAATTGTTACCTCCTTAAATTCCTTACAGCGTTTAATCAAATAAGATAGCGAGGCCTCTCCAAAATTCCATTTTGCCTGTTCAACCTGCCAATTTAAAAATTTATTTCCTTGAATATAAAACATAGCTAACTTTTCAACAAAACTTGGCATTTCATCATCAATGAAACGATGGAATATTCTAGGAATATTATTTTTAAAGGATTCTAGGATACTTGGGAAATAATTATATAAAACAATTTTATCAAATAAGTCATTTTTATTTCCTTGTGCACGAGCCATTAGCAGACCGCCCAAGGATAGACCGATTCCTATAAAAGGTTTCGAAACTTGATTTTCGTAGTGATTAACTACGGTTTGGCAAACCTTTTCCCAATTAGGAATAAATGGAAGATGATGCTCTCTAAGGACAGAGGATTGACCTGGCCCCTCAAAAATGATGACATCATAACCTTCTTCGATTCCTGCAACAACATTTGTAAAATATAGTTCTTCTAATAAGGCATCGAAACCACCACAGATAAAGAGTGTTCCTTTGCATGTTTCTGTTTTATGGCTGAAATAAAGAGATCGTAAAGAGATATTATCATATGGAATCATTTCCAAACGATAAGGAATTTCTAACGTATTCAGTCCCTCATAAAAATATTTAACTGATAATTGATAGACGTCTATTTTTCTTTTATCCAAAGGGAAAAGGAAAAATTCAGAGGCTTGCAAATAACGACTGGCTCGCAAGAAAGCATGTCCTCGACTAATTTTAGAAGAATATCTTTGACTACGTTTTAATAGTTTTTCAGCACCGTCTTTCCAGCCTTGATACCAAGATTCGTAATTGCCGTCTTTAATTTGTTGACAAATACTTTCAACCTCGGCAAAGTCACTTCCACCTTTTGGGCAGTACCACATGACACGTCGTGCTTCGAATTCAAATTCTCTTGTTTTAAAAAATACCATGCTTTGCTCCTTTCGAAATGTAGTACAATAGTAACAGACTTTAGTAATGAGAAAAAGAAGGTACCTAGAGGTAACATGGAAAACGAAATGTATTTACGCAAGCTTGCTCAACCTTTGTTAGGAAAATGGGCTATCTTTATTATCTTAACGTTGGAAAATGAGACTCTTCATTTTGCAGAACTTGAAAGAAGGTTGAAGACAATATCTCGAAAAGTTCTTGCTCAAAATCTTCGTGAGCTAGAGTCGATTAATATCATTAGTCGTGAAGGTGTAGCTAGCACAGGTTCTCCAGTTTACTACGGTTTAACTGATTTGGGAAAAGATTTCTTACCACTTTTATACCAAATAAAAAAGTGGATTAGAGACCATGGTGACTTGCTTTCACGAGAATAAGATTATTTTTGCTAATATGAATAATACATAGTAGAGCTTCCTAGATTCTTGAAATCATCCACTGGATAATTCCACCGAACGTCCTATATTCTCTCAGGAAATTCCCGAAAACTTTATCTTCAATCTAAAAAAGGTTTACCAATTGGCAAACCTTTTTTTATATTCAATTATAACTTACCACTTGCTTTCTTCGGGGATAATAATCCAGCAAATGATGTAGAAAAGAGCACCTGTTCCGAATAGGAAGACCGCTGCAGCCCAAATGAGGCG
>CAKQBM010000262.1 GCA_934216185.1 uncultured Streptococcus sp.
CTCGGGAAGTAGCTCAGCTTGGTAGAGTACTTGGTTTGGGACCAAGGTGTCGCAGGTTCGAATCCTGTCTTCCCGATACATTACAGAGATATGTGAATGTGTATTTTTAAAACTAGATATTATATATATTAAGAGAGAAACAGTTTAGTTCTCTCTTTTCTGATTTTCAGCAATTCATTTTTGCAGCGTATACTTTTTGTCTCCAGTCTTTTCAATAAATACCGTAGTTTAGGTATCCACATTGAAATTTAACAGATTTTATAATTCTTACAAATTTTTAAGAAAGCAATAGACTAGTTTTTTTGTTGTACGCATAATATATGTGTTTGCATTGTAAACATTTCTGCTCTTTTTGATTTTAATTGAGTATTAGTTTACATTATAGTATAGTGTGAATTGGATTTGATATTTCTTTTGAGGAAGCTGCCTTAGATTTTTCTAATTGTGTTTTATTGTATAGTGTATTTTGCTTGTTTTGAACAGAATTTTTTATGACATTTGTCATATTTTCTAGTGACAGAAGCTTCTATCTCCTCTGATTTCAAAAGACTATAATTGTAGTATGAAATGGAGGAAGAAGATATGAGAAATAAAATGATTGTCGCAATGAGCTTAGTAGCAGCAGGAGTCATGACCTATCTCATGTTCTCTGGATTAGATGAAGACTTTTATCATTTTCCTTGGGAGGTCTTTGCTGGCTTTGGAATGATGTCTTGGCTTGTCAGAGAAGGTTTGAAATTAGTAAGAGATGTGAAAAAGGAGTTTGAAAAATGAAAAAAGTGATTCTTTATCTCTTTATTGGACTGTCACTAGTGGTATGGTTGGTAGAAATATTTACAGGATGGTTTGATCAAGCCTTTCTTCATCAATTCATCCGTGGTGCATGGGGTCTAGGATTTATGATTTTTATCGCTTTTCCGATGGGAAAGGAGTGGTTGAAAGGAGAATATCATGAACATGATTAAGGTACAAGGCTTACAAAAAAATATCAAGGGTAAGGCTATTTTGAAGGATATTTCCTTTGAGGTAGCTGAAGGTGAATGCGTCGCCTTGATTGGTCCCAATGGTGCCGGTAAGACAACACTCTTGGACTGTTTGCTTGGAGATAAACTGGTCACCAGAGGTCAAGTATCCATTCAAGGGTTGCCAGTGACGAGCTCTAAGTTAGACTACACAAGATCCTACCTCCCTCAAGAAAATGTCATCGTTCAGAAATTAAAGGTCAAAGAGTTGATTGCTTTCTTTCAAAGCATTTACCCAAATTCCTTGAGCAATCAGGAGGTCGATCAACTATTACAGTTTGACAAACAACAAAAAGAACAGTTGGCAGAAAAATTGTCAGGTGGGCAAAAGCGTCTTTTCTCTTTTGTCTTGACCCTGATTGGCCGACCAAAGCTTGTTTTTTTAGATGAGCCTACTGCGTCCATGGATACCTCAACTCGTCAACATTTTTGGGAAATTGTTCAGAACCTAAAAGCGCAAGGAGTCACCATTCTCTATTCATCTCATTATATTGAAGAGGTAGAGCATACAGCTGACCGGATTTTGGTTTTAAATAAGGGAGAGTTGATTCGTGATACGACGCCTCTTGCTATGCGTAGTGAGGAGATTGAAAAGCATTTTATGCTTCCTCTAGCTTACAAGGAAGTGGTTGAGAAGTCAGTCTTGGTTGAAAGTTGGGTACAAAAACAAGATGCTCTGCAAGTAGTCACACGAGAGGCAAATGCTTTCTGGGAACTGTTAGTTCAAGCAGGATGTAGCATACAAGAAATCGAAGTTAATAACCGTAGTTTGCTGGATACAATCTTTGAAGAAACGCAGAAGGGAGATGACTAAGATGAAACAATGGATAGCATTAAATAAGATAGAATTTCTATTGACCAAACGGCAATCAGTCTATTATTTATTATCAGTAGGGATGCCGACAGCCTTCTATCTATTCTTTTCAGGAATGTACCAGGACACATCAGGTGGACCCGCGAATTTTATGCGTGATTA
>CAKQBM010000263.1 GCA_934216185.1 uncultured Streptococcus sp.
CCAACTTCTTCAACAATCCCAATCCCTTCGTGACCAAGAATGGTACCACTTTGGCAAGCAGGAACATCCCCTTTGATAATATGGAGGTCTGTTCCACAAATAGTGGTTTTTACGATACGCACAATAGCGTCTGTTGGCTTGCGAATAACTGGTTTGTCAACGTCAACAAAAGAAGCAAGTCCTGGTTTAACATAAGTATAGGCTTTCATAAAGCACTCCTCCGTTTTTTATTTGTACTATTTATAATATAATTGTAAACCTTTTCATTTGCTTGTTCAAGATTTTTTGTGATATTTTTAACTTTTTTATTTACTGGTAAAGCAATGTAGATAAAAAAAGCAGAAGCTAGTCACTAACTTCTGCCTTCTCTCTTATGCTTGATAACGTTTCACACCATCTAGATAGGTTGCTACCAATTCCAAATCTTTATCTAGCACGATAAAGTCAGCGTCATAGCCTTCACGGATCTGCCCACAGACGTCATCAATGTGAACAGATTTAGCTGGGTTGAGGCTGGCCATCATGACTGCTTCATGCGGATTCGCAATTCCCCATTCAACCACATTCTTCAAACCATCTTTTAGTTTGAGAATAGAACCTGCCAAGTTACCTGTCGATTTGAGGCGTGCAGTTCCATTTGCTACTACAACAGGGAATTCTCCCAACATATAGTCACCGTCTTCCAATCCACCAGCTGTCATACAGTCGGTGATAAGGGCAATATTTTCAGTTCCTTTTTGTTTGAGCAAGATGTCACAGGCCTTGGGATCCACGTGGTGACCATCACAAATCAATTCTGCGTAAGTATGTGGCAACTCATACATAGCTCCAACCATACCCAGTTCACGGTGAGTCAACCCACGCATGCCATTGTAGGCATGTACCCAAACACTAGCCCCAGCATCGACTGCTTTTTTAGCTTCATCAAAAGTTGCATTTGAATGTCCAAGAGCAACCGTTACGCCTTCTCCCGTAACTGTACGTACAAAGTCTTCTACACCTTCACGCTCTGGCGCAAGAGCAATTTTATTTAGCAAGCCATTTGCTGCTTTTTGCCAAGCACGAAACTCATCCATACGAGGATCTTTCATGTAGGCAGGATTTTGAGCTCCCTTGTATTTCTCTGTGAAATAAGGCCCTTCAAAATAAATTCCACGAATTTTCGCTCCACTTGCTTCCTGGTAACGAGAACCGATATTTTCTGTTACCGCAAGCAATTGCTCATAAGTTGATGTCAAAGTGGTTGGCAAGAAGCTGGTGACACCTGTACTAAGTAGTCCTTCACTCATAGTATGAAGGGTTCCTTCGATGTTATTATCCATGACATCGACACCGCCAAATCCATGAATGTGAGTATCTACAAGTCCTGGGGCAATGCTATAACCTGTATAGTCAATCACCTCAGCGCCTTCAGGAATCTGCTCTACATGTTTTCCAAACTTGCCGTCCACAAGTTCCAAGTAACCTCCACGACGAACCCCGTGTGGGTAGAAAAACTGATCCGCTTTAATATAGTTAGGCATAATGTTAACCTCCTTAAAAGATTGATTCTACAATTTATTATGTCAATTACATTATAAACCTTTCTTTTTTATTTGTAAATGGTATAGACCTATTTTCTGGAGATATTTTAAAAGAGCTGGATGTCTCCAACTCTTCTCTTTTTAATACAAGTTATTTTGATTTGACTGGCTTGTCTTGAGCTGTTTGCAAGGCTGCAGCAATGGTATCTGCATATAATTTTGCTCCCGCTTCAATTTTACTATTGTCACTTCCGAAATGGACTTGGTCTGTCCCAGTCCAGATCTCTGGGTGTTCCTTAGCAACTTGATTCCAATCAGCAACTGTGATATAAGGTGTCTTCTCTGCCAATTCTCTCATGTAGGTAGCAGCCTTCTCAACGATGGCATAGGTCTCTTTTGTTTTATCTCCTTCATAAGGTGTCACCAAAACCATATGGTGCCCCTTTGGAAGATTTTTCACGATACTATCCCA
>CAKQBM010000264.1 GCA_934216185.1 uncultured Streptococcus sp.
CTGACTTTTTCAGAAGATTTAACTGCTGTGAGCCTTGTCTGGACAATATTTCAGACAAAACCTACGACAAATGATTATTTGTATTATACCCTATTTAGCTAGATTTTTCAAGGGGATTCTGTAGATTTTCCTTTATTTTATCAATTAGAATTTTCCCACGATTTCCACAGCTAAGATAAACTAGACTCTTTTCACTTATTCTACCGTTACTGACTTAGCAAGGTTACGTGGTTTGTCCACATCGAGACCACGATGAAGCGTTGCAAAGTAAGCGACCAATTGCGTTGGCACGACCATTGAGATTGGTGAGAGGTAAGGGTGGACGGTCGTAAGGACGATATCGTCTGTATCTTTGGCAACATTTTCTTCTGCGATAGTGAGGACTTTGGCACCACGGGCTGCCACCTCTTGTATATTTCCACGAGTATGGTTGGCAAGGACTGGATCTGACAAGAGTGCCAAGACAGGTGTTCCTTCTTCAATCAAGGCAATAGTTCCATGTTTGAGTTCACCAGCCGCAAAGCCTTCACACTGGATGTAAGAAATCTCTTTAAGTTTGAGACTTGCTTCCATGGCTACGTAGTAATCTTGACCACGTCCGATGTAAAAGGCGTTACGAGTTGTTTCAAGTAGCTCACGAACCTTGGCTTCAATGGTTTCTTTCTCTGAAAGAGTTGATTCGATAGACTGAGCTACAATTGACAACTCATGAACTAAATCAAATGCTTGCGCTTTGGCATTGCCATTTGCTTCTCCGACTGCTTTTGCAAGGAAGGCAAGGGCTGCAATTTGCGCTGTATAGGCCTTGGTTGATGCCACGGCAATTTCAGGACCCGCATGAAGGAGCATGGTATGGTTAGCTTCACGTGAAAGGGTTGAACCTGGTACGTTTGTCACGGTCAAGCTTGGGATTCCCAATTTATTAGCCTTAACCAAAACCTGACGGCTATCCGCTGTTTCACCAGACTGGCTGATAAAGATGAAAAGTGGTTTCTTGCTGAGAAGTGGCATACCGTAGCCCCACTCAGATGAGATTCCAAGTTCAACTGGTGTATCTGTCAATTCTTCCAACATCTTCTTAGAAGCAAATCCTGCATGGTAAGATGTTCCAGCTGCAAGGATGTAGATGCGGTCTGCGTCTTGAACAGCCTTGATGATAGCTGGGTCTACGACAACTTGACCAGCCTCATCTGTGTAGGCTTGGATGAGTTTCCGCATAACCGTTGGTTGCTCGTCAATTTCCTTGAGCATGTAGTAAGGGTAAGTTCCCTTACCGATATCTGACAAATCAAGCTCAGCAGTGTAGCTAGCACGCTCACGACTATTACCATCATAGTCTTGAACTTCCACACTATCAGCCTTGACGATTACCAGCTCTTGGTCATGAATTTCCATGTATTGGTTGGTCTCACGAATCATAGCCATGGCGTCTGAGCAGACCATGTTATAGCCTTCTCCAAGACCAATCAAAAGTGGTGATTTATTTTTAGCTACGTAGATGACTTCAGGATCTTGTGAGTCAACCAAGGCAAAGGCATAAGAACCACGGATGATATGAAGGGCTTTTTTGAAGGCTTCAAGAACCGAGAGCCCTTCTTCTTCCGCAAATTTTCCAATCAAATGAACGGCTATTTCCGTATCTGTTTGCCCTTTAAAGTGGTGACCTGCAAGGTATTTCTCCTTGATTTCAAGGTAGTTCTCAATCACTCCATTGTGAACCAAGACAAAACGTTCTGTCTCAGAGCGGTGTGGGTGGGCATTGTCTTCCGTTGGTTTCCCGTGAGTCGCCCAACGAGTATGTCCGATACCAGTTGTACCCTCAACACCAGCTGTCTTAGCAGATAATTCTGCGATACGGCCTACAGCCTTGACTAGGTGGTTTTCAGCACCACCTAGGACAAAAATTCCCGCAGAATCATAGCCACGGTATTCGAGCTTTTCAAGCCCTTGAATCAAAATATCAGTTGCATTTGTGTT
>CAKQBM010000265.1 GCA_934216185.1 uncultured Streptococcus sp.
ATACGCTCAATGACATCTGTCATTTCCACACCTGATAAATTTTCAAATTTTGCTAGTTTTTCAATAATCTCTTTCATACTAGTTTCCTCACTTTACAACCTTCTCGATAAAATTCCGAATAGAAGACAAGCCATCTGGCGTCCCGATACTCTCTGGATGGTACTGGAAGCCATAAATCGGTAGGTTTTTATGTTGAATCCCCATGATGGCTTGGTCATCAGTCGAACGAGCTGTCACTTCAAAGTTTTCTGGCATTTCTTCAATTAAAATACTGTGATAACGCATGACTGCACGGCCATCCTCGATACCTTGATACAAAACAGATGGCGCTTCAAAGCTGATATTACTCTGTTTCCCATGCATGACTTTTGGAGCCAAGCCTAGTTTACCACCAAAGACTTCGGCAATGGCTTGATGACCCAAACAAATCCCAAGAATCGGCTTCTTGCCTGCAAAGTCACGAATCATGTCTTCCATCTTTCCAGCATCAACTGGCCAACCTGGGCCGGGCGAAAAGACCAGACCATCTGCTTTTTCAGCTTCTTCATATAGCTGGGGATCATCATTTCTCAAGACATGCACTTCTGCAAAATTCCCAATGTATTGGGCTAAGTTATAGGTAAAAGAATCATAGTTGTCAATCAATAAAATCATGGTCTTAGTTCTCCAATTCTAGTCATAGATTTTGCTTTGTTAATGGTTTCTTGGTATTCGTTTTGGGCCATGGAGTCGTAGACAATCCCTGCCCCAGCCTGCACATAGGCTGTTTGATTTTTAAGAATCATGGTTCGGATGGCAATGGCAAAATCCATATCACCTGTCGCCGATAAGTAGCCGATTGCTCCTGCGTATACTCCCCGTTTTTCTGTTTCCAATTCATAGATGCGTCTCATAGCTCGAATCTTTGGTGCTCCAGAAACGGTTCCAGCTGGAAGTGTTGATTTCAAGGCATCCATAGCAGTGAGTTCTGGAAGCAAACGCCCCTTGACCACACTGGTCAAATGCATAACATAGCGGAAAAGCTCCACTTCCATATACTTAGTGACTTGGACACTGGCCGTTTCAGAGATGCGACCAATATCATTTCGTCCCAAGTCTACTAACATCCGATGCTCTGCTGTTTCCTTCTCATCCGAAAGCAGGTCTGTCGCCAAAGTTTTGTCTTCTTCATCCGTAGCTCCTCTTGGTCGTGTCCCTGCAATCGGATTGGTTGTCACGATGCCATTTTTAACTGAAACTAAACTTTCTGGACTGGCACCGATGATTTGATAATCCCCAAAGTCATAGAAATAAAGGTAATTAGAAGGATTAGTCACGCGGAGATTTCTATAGAAGTCAAATGGATTTCCAGTAACTTCTGCTGAGAAACGCTGGCTGAGTACGCATTGGAACATATCTCCGTTACGAATCAAGTCACGAGCGGTTTCCACCATTTCCTCAAACTTCTGAGGAGCGATATGCGGTTTGAAATCGAGCGGAGATAGATCCAAGTCTTCAAATTCATTTGGAGCAGGAATGCGTAATTCCTCAAGCACTTGGTTCAAGGCTTTTTCCAAGTCTTCTTGACTACGCTCACTATAGAGAGCATCCTCGATGACATGGATTTTTTCCTTCTTGTGGTCAAAGACAATGTAACTCTCATAGACGAAGAAATGCATGTCTGGCGTTCCAATAGTATCTTGAGGAATTTGACCAATTTCTTCATAAAGCGAAATCATATCGTAACCAACAAAACCAATTGCCCCACCACCAAAAGGTAGATCTGAATGGTGCTGGCTCTTATGAGTCACTTCATAAAGAAAATCCAAGGGATCACGATCAATCACTTGACCATTTTGATAAAGGACTCCATTTTCAAACTTAATCTCAAAAACTGGATTATAAGCTAGGATAGAAAAACGAGCTGTTTCCTTGTCTCTCGGAATACTCTCTAAGATAACCTTGTGTTGCCCCTTTAGGCGCATATAAGCCAAGAT
>CAKQBM010000266.1 GCA_934216185.1 uncultured Streptococcus sp.
TGCTTAGCAACCTGACCAGTCTCTACAATTAACTCACGACCCGCAAAAGTCGTTTGAAACACTTGTTTTGTCATTTTAATCCCCTTTGGATTGATGAAATTATACGCCTTGCCTACAAAGATCAAGATACTAAGCCGTTAAGCAACTCAAAGGAAAATAGGAAATCGGACGACGGAGCGACTGCTCCTAGGCAGATTTATCTTTTTCCACAGAGTTGTAGGCGAGTTCAATTACACAAGATAGCATTCGATTGACGCAGTGTGCGATGCACACCAGGAAATCTATCTTTTTCACTAGGGATTTAGCCCGTGTTCAATTACTCAAGATACTAAGCCGTCAAGCAACTCAAAGGAAAATAGGAAATCTAACGACGGAGCGACTGCTCCTAGGCAGATTTATCTTTTTCCACAGAGTTGTAGGCGAGTTCAATTCTCAAGATACAAATCATTAGAAAGATTTGATACTAAAGCATCTAATCCTTTCACGCTAATCGCTATCAGGCAATTAGCTAAATGCTTTACTAACTCTCTCGTCAAATAACATCGATTTGACTCGTTCGTGTTGCTAATCCTTACAGTTTAAATGCATTGTATTTTTTAATACCCTCATCTTTGTATCAAGTACGTACAGAGTCTATTTTATCATATTTTTCTTAAAAAGTGCGGTCTGTACCATTAAAAAGGAACCATTCCCCTCAGCTGAGAAGAATGGTTTGCTTTTTATTATCCTAGAGACTGATGATTAAACAAGGCATGAGTTGCTTGGTGAATGTATTTTGCTGTATCCGCATTGTTCATGGTGTAGAGATGCACACCTGCAACATCCTGAGTTACCAAGTCCACGATTTGGTCCACTGCATAGGCAAGTCCTGCTGCTCTGAGCGACTCAGGGTCATGCTCATACTTGTCTAAGATGGCTTTAAATTTGCGTGGAAGATGGATATTCTCACAAGTCTTCAAGAGGCGGAGGGCCTGATTTCGATTCAGAATTGGCATAATCCCCGCATGAATGGGAACATCAATCCCAGCCAAGATGCATTTATCTTGGAAATCATAGAAGCGCTCATTGTCAAAGAAAAGCTGAGTTACAAGGCTCGAACAGCCTGCATCCACTTTCTTCTTAAGATTTTGGATATCTGAAATCTGATTTGGTGAATCTGGATGCCCTTCTGGATAACAAGCTCCAACAATATCAAAGTGAGGGGCTTGTTCCTTGATGAACTCGATCAAGTCCGTTGCATAGCGGAAATCCTTTTGTGGTTCCACGTCTGGAATAATATCCCCACGAAGAGCCAAGATTTTCTGCACTCCAACCTTGTCCAAGTCAGCAATAGTTTCAGCCACCTTGTCCTTAGTCAAATAGATGGCTGGCAAGTGAGCAATAGTCGGAATCGCCAAGTCATTTTGGATAAAGTCAGCCAAACGAACAGTTGTTTCCTTGATATTAAATTTATTATTGCTGGCAGTTACACTGATAAAGTGGGGAGCCAACTCCTGCATATCTTGAAGAGCAGAAATAATTTTATCATTACCCACGGCTGGGTTTGGAGGGAACACTTCAAATGAGAGTGACGGTGTTTGGCGTGACATAGTCCTTATCCTTTTCTAGTTGATTTTTTTCGTTAGCTGGACTCTTAGAACCCAAGTGAAACAGGCAGATTGCCAGATAGCGCTTCTTGAGAAATCCTATCTTACAATTTCTCACGCGCAGCTTTAGCTGCTTCAACAAGGCGGATCAAGCTTTCTTTTGTTTCTGGAATACCACGTGTTTTCAAACCACAGTCTGGGTTGATCCAAACTTTCTTGCTTGGTACTTTAGCAAGGATGGCTTCGATTGTATTGTCGATTTCACCTTCATTTGGCACACGAGGAGAGTGGATATCGTAAACCCCAGGTCCAACTTCTGTTTGGAAGTTTTTCGCTTTGAGTTCGTCCAAGATTTCAAGGTT
>CAKQBM010000267.1 GCA_934216185.1 uncultured Streptococcus sp.
TATAAAGACTTGGTGACAGAGTCTGATATTTTGACTACCTTGAGTCGCTTGTCAGGTATTCCAGTTCAAAAACTGACTCAAACGGATGCTAAGAAGTATTTGAACTTGGAAGCGGAACTGCACAAACGTGTCATCGGTCAAGATCAAGCAGTTTCAAGCATTAGCCGTGCCATTCGCCGCAACCAGTCAGGGATTCGCAGTCACAAGCGTCCAATTGGTTCCTTTATGTTCTTAGGGCCTACAGGTGTCGGTAAGACCGAATTGGCCAAGGCTCTGGCAGAAGTTCTTTTTGACGACGAATCAGCCCTTATCCGCTTTGATATGAGTGAGTATATGGAAAAATTCGCAGCCAGCCGTCTTAACGGAGCTCCTCCGGGCTATGTGGGTTATGAAGAAGGTGGGGAGTTGACCGAGAAGGTTCGCAACAAACCATACTCTGTTCTCCTCTTTGACGAGGTAGAGAAGGCCCATCCAGACATCTTTAATGTTCTCTTGCAGGTCTTGGATGACGGTGTCTTGACCGATAGCAAGGGCCGCAAGGTTGACTTTTCGAATACCATCATCATCATGACGTCAAACCTAGGTGCAACAGCCCTTCGTGATGACAAGACAGTTGGATTTGGGGCAAAGGACATTCGTTTTGACCAGAAGAATATGGAAAAACGCATGTTCGAAGAGCTGAAAAAAGCTTATAGACCGGAATTTATCAACCGTATTGATGAAAAGGTGGTCTTCCATAGCCTATCTAGCGATCATATGCAGGAAGTGGTGAAAATTATGGTTAAACCTTTAGTGGCAAGTTTGGCTGAAAAAGGCATTGACTTGAAATTACAAGCTTCAGCACTGAAATTGTTGGCAAATCAAGGATATGACCCAGAGATGGGAGCTCGTCCACTTCGTAGAACCCTGCAAACAGAGGTGGAGGACAAGTTGGCAGAACTTCTTCTTAAGGGAGATTTGGTGGCAGGCAGCACACTTAAGATTGGTGTTAAAGCAGGCCAGTTAAAATTTGATATTGCATAAAAATGAAGAATCAGGAGCAATCTTGATTCTCTTTTTTGCTACTTTTTTATAAAAAATAATAAAAACCTATTGACAAAACAAAAATATAGTTTATAATGAAAATATCAAAAATTATAAAAAGGTAATAGGTTTATGAAAAAGAAAACAGCAGTGGTATTTGGAACCTTTGCTCCGCTTCATCAAGGTCATATCGATCTGATCCAGCGAGCCAAGCGGCAGTGTGACCAGGTCTGGGTTGTCGTTTCAGGCTATGAGGGAGACAGAGGGGAGCAGGTAGGCTTAACGCTTCAAAAAAGATTTCGCTATATCAGAGAGGCTTTTCGTGATGACGAGTTGACCTCTGTCTGCAAGTTAGATGAGACCAATCTTCCCCGTTACCCTATGGGTTGGCAGGAGTGGTTGTACCAAATGTTAGCGGAGATTTCCTATGATGAAACCCAGCAAGAACTAATCTTCTTTGTGGGAGAAGCAGACTACCAGCAAGAATTATCAAATCGTGGTTTTGACACTGTTTTGCAAGAAAGAAAGTTTGGTATCTCAGCGACTATGATTCGAGAAAATCCAAGCAAGTATTGGAAATATATTGCTCAACCCTTCCGTCGTCAGTTTACAAAGAAAGTGTTGATTATGGGAAGTGCCAGCAATGGGAAGACCACTCTAGCCAAGGATTTGGCAAGGTATTACGATGCACCCGTCAGTCTGGAATACGCGCGTGAGTACCAGATCAAAAACAATGTCCGAGACGATGAATTGACTCCAAAGGATTACTATTATCTTCTTTTGGGGCAGTATGACCAGACCTCTAAGTTAATCGATAGCAATGCCAATAGGGGACTGGTGATAGCTGACACCAACTCCTTGGTAACCAAGGGCTACTATGATTATTACATGGAGACTGAGGATCAAGGGGACTTATCAGG
>CAKQBM010000268.1 GCA_934216185.1 uncultured Streptococcus sp.
ATTAGTTTGCTTTATCTTAAAGAATGTAGATATGCAATTGACAGTCTAGATAATATTAAAGCGAGAGAGTAATATGTTATTTTGGATTTGTTTAATATCAACAATTATATTAGCTAATTTTGTTCTCCTGAAAGAGTAATTAAAGATACAGGGAATTGGTCTGATTCAATGAAGATGATTTCCAGTTGACGCAAGCTTAAAAAAACGTTATAATAAGAAAGTTGAGAATTGATTTTCACTTGTCTTAGTCCAGAGAAATGGCGGTGCTGCGAGCCATCTAAGCTAGAAATTCATGCTACTCAATTATACAATTGCATAAGAAAATAAGAGAATGACAAGTTCATTGAATGAAGGTGGTACCGCGGTTTTTCGCCCTTCGTGATATGAGCTTGTCTTTTGATTTTTGGAGGTGTTGATGAAAACATTTCTTGTCAAACAAAAGTTTCGTCTTGGAGGCGAACGCTTCGCTATCAAGGATGACAGGGGAGAAATCGCCTATCAGGTAGAGGGATCATTTTTTAAGATTCCCAAAACTTTTACCATCTATGATGCATTAGGTAACCAAGTCAGTGAGATTAGTAAAGAGATTTGGACTCTACTTCCTCGTTTTGAGATTCAGCTTCGGGATGGCTCGAGTTTTGTCATTCGTAAGAAGTTGACCTTCTGGCGAGATAAGTATGAGTTTGATAATCTAGGTCTTCGTATCGAGGGCAATATCTGGGATTTGGATTTCAAATTGCTGGATGATCGTGATCAGCTGATTGCGGAAATTAAGAAGGAACTCTTCCATCTGACCTCTACCTATACCGTAACGGTTCTTGAGGACGCTTATGCAGACCTAGTCATTTCCCTCTGTGTCGCGATTGACTATGTGGAAATGCTGGAAAGCCAATCACATTAAACAAGTAAATAAGGAGACAATATGAAACAACTATCTAGTGCACAAGTACGCCAAATGTGGCTTGACTTCTGGGCGACCAAAGGTCACTCAGTAGAACCATCAGTGAGCTTGGTTCCTGTAAATGACCCAACTCTTTTGTGGATCAACTCTGGGGTAGCAACCCTTAAGAAATACTTTGACGGGACCATCATTCCTGAAAATCCACGTATTACCAATGCCCAAAAGGCTATCCGTACCAACGATATTGAAAACGTAGGGAAGACTGCACGTCACCATACCATGTTTGAAATGTTGGGGAACTTCTCTATCGGAGATTACTTCCGTGACGAAGCTATCACTTGGGCTTATGAGCTTTTGACCAGCCCAGAATGGTTTGACTTCCCAGCTGAGAAACTTTACATGACCTACTATCCAGATGATAAAGATTCTTACAACCGCTGGATTGAAGTGGGAGTGGACCCAAGTCATTTGATTCCAATCGAGGACAACTTCTGGGAAATCGGTGCGGGACCTTCTGGACCAGATACAGAGATTTTCTTTGACCGTGGGGAAGCTTTTGACCCAGAAAATATAGGTCTTCGTCTTCTTGAAGAAGATATCGAAAACGACCGTTATATCGAAATCTGGAATATCGTTTTGTCACAATTTAACGCAGACCCTGCTGTTCCTCGTAGCGAATACAAGGAATTGCCACACAAGAACATTGATACGGGCGCTGGTTTGGAGCGTTTGGTAGCGGTTATCCAAGGGGCTAAGACTAACTTTGAAACGGACCTCTTCATGCCGATCATCCGTGAAGTGGAGAAATTGTCTGGTAAGGTCTATGACCAAGATGGCGACAACATGAGCTTTAAGGTTATCGCAGACCACATCCGTTCACTTTCATTTGCCATCGGAGATGGTGCCCTTCCAGGAAATGAAGGTCGTGGTTATGTCCTTCGTCGTCTTCTCCGTCGTGCTTCTATGCATGGTCAAAAATTGGGAATCAACGAGCCTTTCCTTTACAAACTCGTTCCAAC
>CAKQBM010000269.1 GCA_934216185.1 uncultured Streptococcus sp.
ACAGTTACAAAAATAATGGTAATACTTGCACTTGCAGGTGTTTCTGCATAGTAGGAAATGTAAAGTCCTGCTACCATTCCCAAAAATCCAATCGTACTGGCAAGTAGCATAACCGATTTAAAGTTTTTCCCCAGACGCAGGGCAATACTAGCTGGCAAGACCATGATAGTCGATACCAAAAGAGCTCCTGCTGCAGGAATCATAAGGGCAATGGCCACCCCCGTCACCATGTTAAAAAGAATGGACATGGTACGAACTGGCAAGCCATCCACAAAGGCCGTATCCTCATCAAAGGTCAAGATATACATTGGACGAAGAAAGAGGAAGGTCAAAATCAAAACAACCGCCGCAATGACAAAGAGGGAAATAACCTGCTCTTCACTGATAGTCACGATCGAACCAAAAAGATACTGGTCCAAACTCATAGAACTAGAGCTTTTACCCTTGCTCATGACAATCAGAGAAACAGCCAGACCTGTTGACATGAGGATAGCTGTCCCGATTTCCATAAAGCTCTTATAAACCGTACGGAGATACTCCAGAAAGACCGCCGCAATCAAGACAATGGCAATAGTGGAAATAGTTGGCGAAATCCCCAGAACCAGACCAAAGGCTACACCCGAGAGTGAGACGTGGCTGAGGGTATCACTCATCAAACTCTGACGACGCAAGATAAGGAAGGTACCAAGAACTGGTGAGAAAAGACTCATGGCAATAACGGCCAGAAAGGCACGTTGCATAAAGTCATAAGATAACAAACTAAGCATGACCCACCTCCTGATCATTCTCATGAACGTTGAAACAACGCCATGGCGAGTCTTGGTTACGAACTAGATGGATATTGCGGTCCGCATAGTCCTTAACTTCTTCAGGGTCATGGGTAATCATCAAAACAGCCTTGCCATGATGACGGGCGCTGTGGTGCATGAGTTCATAAAATTCATTTTTACTTCCTGCATCCATCCCCGTTGTCGGCTCATCTAGGATAAACACATCTGGGTCAGAAGCAAACATACGCGCAATCACCGCTCGCTGCTTTTGTCCCCCAGATAGAGACCCCAAGCGTTTGTCTCGGTGTTCCCACATGCCAACTGAGTCCAGACTAGCCTTGATATGCTCCTCATCATGAGCATTCAAGCGACGGAACCAACCCTTTCGCGGATAGCGACCTGACTTGACAAATTCATAAACCGTACTTGGAAAACCAGCATTAAAACTGGCAATCTGTTGAGGAAGATAGGCTATTCTCAATTTCTTACCCTGCGTATTTGTCTTTGAAATAGTCACCTTTCCAATGCGTGGCTGAAGGATGCCAAGACTGGCCTTGATGAGTGTCGTCTTAGCTGCTCCATTTTCCCCTGTTAAGGTAACAAATTCCCCACTATCAACACTATAATTGATATGTTCAAGAACGGGCTCCTTATCATAATAGAAGGATAAATCCTCTACCGTAATATATCTCATTATTTGATTTCTCCTACTAAAGCAGTCAAAAACCGCTGAATCACTTTTTGTTCATTTGGAGTAAACTGAGTCGCCACTTGTTCATAGGTTAAAAGTGTATGCTCATGGTGATGATGATGCTCCTCAGCGATTGGACGAGCCAAATCAGTCAACTGATAAAAAATCACACGCGCATCTTTAGGATCTTTAGATGTTTCCAACATCCCTTCCTTGACCAAAGACTTAATGGCCTTGGTAACTGCCGCCTGACTGACATTGAGACGACGAGCCAATTCAGAGTTTGTTAAAGATTCCTCTGACAAAAGCATGAGAATGTGCTCCTGGGTATTGGTTAAGGCTACCTCACTAGTGCAATGACCTATTAAGATTTCATGCTGATTTTCCGCCTGCAAAATCACCTCATTCAAAAAAGCATCAATATCCTTCGCTAGCTGTCTCATATCTGACTCCTTTCC
>CAKQBM010000270.1 GCA_934216185.1 uncultured Streptococcus sp.
TCTGCTAGGAGTCTTTCTCTTGTATGGTATTTATTTCTCACAGAATTTAGAAATTGTGACTATTTTTGTTTTATTTGTGATTGGTGCTACGGTTTGTGGCTCTCTCACAGCAGATAAGAAAATTATTTTGAAGCAAGATGGACCAGCTATTTTGGCCTTGATTAGTATTTTATTCTTTAAATAAACTCAAAAATCAATCCTAGCCTCGCTAGTCCTTTTCACTCCAGAATAAGGGAAATATGTTATACTTGTTTTTAAGAAAAGAGCCTCATTGAATTGGTTCTAAGGAGTTAGAAATGAAAATATTAGTGACAGGTTTTGAACCCTTTGGAGGTGAGAAGGTTAATCCCGCTTTGGAGGCCGTTAAAGGTTTACCATCTGAAATCCATGGTGCTGAGGTCAGCTGGCTAGAAGTGCCAACAGTCTTTCACAAATCGGCCAAAGTATTGGAAGAAGAGATGAACCGTTATCAACCTGACTTTGTCCTTTGTATCGGCCAAGCAGGTGGAAGATCTAGCTTGACACCTGAACGAGTGGCCATTAACCAAGACGATGCACGCATTCCTGATAATGATGGTAATCAACCGATTGACCTTCCCATTCGACCAGACGGTGCTCCGGCCTACTTTAGTAGTTTGCCGATTAAAGCGATGGTTCAAACTATAAAAAAAGAGGGATTGCCGGCCTCTGTTTCCAATACGGCAGGGACTTTTGTCTGCAATCATTTGATGTATCAGGCTCTCTATTTGGTAGAAAAGAAATTTCCACATGTTAAGGCAGGTTTTATGCATATTCCTTATATGATGGAACAGGTGGTGAATCGACCGGCTACCCCAGCTATGAGTTTAGTGGATATTAGGCGAGGGATAGAAGCGGCAATCGGGGCTATTATAGAACATAGAGATCAGGATCTCAAGTTGGTAGGCGGAAAAACTCATTGATAGAAAAAAAGCTTGAGGGAAAAACCTTCAAGCTTTTGGACGTTTTCGAGCCAATACTGCTCGGTAAAAAATTATTTTATTGATTTGAATGTAGGGTAGGAGTGAGAAACTAGCAATCCCAAAGGTAATCCAATTGAGGAAATACCAAGGAAGGAGTTGTAAGTCTAGGACAAAGCGCTGAAATTTGTAACCTTTCATTAAGAAACGGCTGGTTTTAAGGATTTGTCCTGGTTTGGCTTGTCCTAAATCTAGGGTGTCACAGAGGAGAAATTCTACCTGAGAATAGGTATAGTATTGTGGAATATAGAGACTATTTCCTACAACCATCAAGAGGATACTTGCTAGAAGGTAAAGACCAAAGGTCATGAGGAAACGCTCGGTTTCAATTGACGTGAGATCCAGATTAGGAAACTCAGGATGGAGAGCAACGAATTTCTTTGCAAGAAAGCTACTGTAAAAGAGGAAGTAAATTCCAAGCAAACTAGGAATGCTCCATAAGAAGAGATAGAAGCGTTTGAGAAGGAGAGTCAAAAAGGTTTGTGAAAAGTGCTCTTCGTTAAAGAGAGTGAGAATATTTTTGACGGATAGTTCTGTATCTGGATTCTTGATGAGTTTCAGAGTTGTATAAACTGAACTGGTTAGAAGTATTGTTCCGATAAAGGAGACTAATAGAGGAAAAAGGTAGGCTTGGAATACATGGCCAAACACGCTTAAAAAGGGTTGTTCTAAAATAGACTCGTTGATGCGCTTTAAGGGATTGAGGAAGCCAGACAAGATGACCAGCATGCTAGGTAAGAGATAGACGAGAAAGAGGCGGGGATTTTCAGCTTGGAATTGTCTAGCCTGCAGACGAATGGTTTTTAAATCAATTTTTGGGTATTTCATTCTCTCATTATACACCATAGTTCGTGACAGTTCCAGCTTTTTTTGATAAAATCATACAGTATGCCCTTGGGCACAAAGTATGAACTGGGA
>CAKQBM010000271.1 GCA_934216185.1 uncultured Streptococcus sp.
ACCGCTTTGACTGCAAGAGCAACGTTGCGCACTGGCGCTTGAAGTACAGAAAGGAGCATAGAAAGAAGTCCTTCGCGGTTTGGAAGAGTTGCAAGTGCAAGAATCTCTTCTTTAGATGCGACAGCGCCTTCGATTGCACCACCTTTAATTTCAAGTGCTTCAGCGTCTTTAGCAAAATCGTTCAAGATTTTCGCTGGTGCGATAACATCTTCATTAGAAAATGCTACTGCAGATGGCCCAACAAATACTGATGCAAGTTCTTCAAGACCAGCTTTTTCAGCTGCACGACGCAAGATTGAGTTTTTAATAACTTTATACTCAACTTCGCTTCCACGAAGCTCACGACGAAGAACTGTATCTTGCTCAACTGTCAAACCACGAGCGTCAACAACGACGATAGATGCAGCAGCTTTCATTTTTTCAGCTACTACGTCAACTAGTTCCGCTTTTTTAGCAATAATTGCTTCACTCATTAGTGTGTTCACCTCCGTTATTATTTTGCTTGGGGAATTTTTCCAAAAGAAAAACGCGCCCAAACCTAGACACGAAAGTACAATACGCTTCTTTTTACATGATACGTTTTGTCCTCGGTAGGATACTTATGAGTCGAGCTCCCCTACTGTCTTAGGCAGTTTTTTCAAACCGTATATAAGTATAGCATAGTCAAAAAAAGAATGCAAGATTTTTGCAAACTTTTTTTAAAATTTTTTCGTGATTTTTCTTCTAAAGTTCTACTGTCAGGACTTGACCTTGCTTAACAACCTGTTCTCCGGCGATATAGACATCATCAACATCACTGGATTTGACTACATAAACCAGGTGAGAGAGCATATTTTCCTGAGGTTGGAGATGGATTTTCCCCTCTGGTTGAATGACGAGAAAATCTGCCTGTTTACCTACTTCTAGGCTTCCTATCTGATTTTCCATCCCTAGAACCTTAGCCCCTTCGATTGTTAGTGCCTTGAGAGCTGTTTCGATCGGAAATTGGCTGGCGTCCCCACTCTTCATTTTCTGTAGGAGAGCGGCTGTCCGTCCTTCCTCAAACATATCAAGATTATTATTGGAAGCAACTGAATCTGTCGCAATTCCTACTGCCACTCCTGCTTTTTGGAGTTGGATGATTGGAGCAATCCCTGAGGCCAATTTGAGGTTACTAATAGGATTGTGAGCAATAGCTACTTGAGAGGTTGCCAAGCGTTCAATTTCTCGCTCGTTTAATTCGACCCCATGAGCAAAGACAGACGGATGCTCTAAGTAACCCAGTTCTTCTAGAAAGGCGAGGGGGCGTTTGCCGTATCGTTTCAGGATAATGCCTGACTCCTCCTTGGTCTCCGCTACATGGATATAGATGGGAATAGCAAGTTCTTTTGCCATTTCCAAGCTCTCTTCCAGCAAATCTTTACTACAGTTGTAGGGAGAATGTGGGGCTACCATCACCTTGAAATTTGGATTTTCATATCCAATAATTTCCTCAATGATTGCTCTAGTTCTACTTATAGTCTCATCAGTTGTTTCTGTATCTGAAGAAAAGAGGGTCGGTGAGAAATAACAACGCATCTTGGAAGCCTTGACTGCCTGATAAATCTGCTCAATCTCCACTCCATTGGGATTATACATATCGTTAAAGATTGTTGTTCCCGACTGGAGCATCTCTATTATAGCTTCTTTAACCGCTCTTGTAGTCATGTCGGGAGTAAATCCTGCTTCTGCAGGCCAGATATAATCATTGAGCCATTCATGGAGATTGCTATCATTTCGGATTCCTCTCAATACTGTCATAGCAGAATGGGTATGGCAATTAACCAAACCAGGCATAATCCAAACTCCCTGATAGTCTATAATCTGCTCAGCTTGCTCTAAAATCTCTGACTTCTCTTGACCAACATAGACGATTTGAGAATCCTTAAC
>CAKQBM010000272.1 GCA_934216185.1 uncultured Streptococcus sp.
ATACCGATATCAGCAGTCGCAAGGGCTGGGGCATCATTGATACCATCACCAACCATGATGACTGATTTTCCTTCTGCTTGCAGGTCGCTAATCACCCTAGATTTTTCTTGCGGAAGCACTTGACTGATGACACGCTTGATACCAACCTTTTGAGCGATGGCTTGAGCTGTTTGGTCATTATCCCCAGTCAACATGATGACTTCCTTGCCCATTTGATGAAGGGCTGCCACCATATCTGCACTATCTGCTTTAACCTGATCAGCTACACCAAAGAGTCCGATTAATTTACCATCTTCCGCTAGGAAAATAGGAGTCTGTCCATCAGCCGTCAAGCTTTGGAAATCAGCTTGTGCTGAAGTCAAGTCAACTTTTTCTTCTACCATAAGGGTTTGATTCCCAGCTAGATAAGTTTTGCCTGCATAGCTGGCAGTTAGTCCTCGTCCAGTCAAACTTGAGAAATTGTTCATCTCTAACAAGTCCAAGTTAGCATTTTCTGCTGCCACAAGGATGGCTTGACCCAGAGGGTGTTCAGATTTGGCTTCCAAGGATGCTAAAAGCTGCAAAGCTGCTCCGCTATTGCCATAAGTATAGCTAGAAACGAGCTGAGGTTTCCCCTGAGTAATGGTTCCTGTCTTGTCAAAGACGAGGACATCAGCCTTGTGCGCTAACTCGAGCACATCCCCACGTTTGTAGAGAATACCGTGTTCGGCACCAAGTCCTGTACCAACCATGATGGCTGTCGGTGTCGCAAGACCCAAAGCACATGGACAAGCAATAACCAAGACACTAACCGCTACTGTCATAGCGAAGGTAAAGGTTTGGCCCATAACAAAGTACCAGAAGAGGCCAGATACAAGAGCAATAGCCATGACAACGGGTACAAAGACCGCTGATACCTTGTCGGCAATCTTAGCAATCGGTGCCTTAGTTTGTTGGGCATCCTCAACCAATTTGATGATTTGGGAAAGCAAGGTGTCCTTACCAATCTTTTCCGCCTTATAAATCAGACTACCTTGACCATTAATAGAACCTGCAAAAACTGGCTTACCAGCAGATTTTTCAATAGGAATCGACTCACCTGTAAGCATACTCTCATCAATAGCAGAGCTACCAGAAATTACCTGACCATCCACGGCTATCTTTTCCCCAGGTTTGACCACAATATGGTCACCAAGGACAACCTTATCCACAGGAAGCTTGACTTCCTTACCATCACGAAGGACAGTTGCTTCCTTGGCTGACAAGTGCATGAGTTTCTTGATAGCTTCTGAAGTCCGACCTTTAGACAGGGTTTCAAAGTACTTACCAAGAGTAATCAGAGTCAAGATAACAGCCACCGACTCGAAATAAAGTTGGTGGGCGTGATGGGCATGCCCCAAAGAAATGTGGTACGTACCATAGAGACTATAAAGGAAGGCCGCCGATGTTGCCAAGGCTACCAAGGCATCCATGTTAGGATGACCCTTGACCAAAGTACGAAAACCATTACTATAGAAAGAACGGCCCAACCACATGACGGGCACTGTCAAAACTAGTAGCACCAAGGCATAAGTCAAGGCTACATGGTGAGGAGACAAGAAGTTTGGCACAGGTAGACCGACCATTGGCCCCATAGCCAGATAAAAGAGAGGAATGGTGAAGACAGTTGACCAAATGAGGCGCTCACGCACCTTGTGAATCTTGTCTTCTTCACGCTCTTCCTGGCTTTTGGCTGTGTCCGGATTGTAGACTTCAGCCTCATAACCAGCGTCAGCCACAGCTTTTTCAATAGCTTCTGGACTAACCTTATCCCCAGCGTAATCCACAGACATTTTTTCGGTGGTTAGGTTAACCACAGCCTTGTCCACACCATCCAACTTATTAACAGCATTTTCAACATTGGCTACACAGGATGCACAGGTCAT
>CAKQBM010000273.1 GCA_934216185.1 uncultured Streptococcus sp.
TATTTTTCAGGCGCCATGCTCACTCCGATTTTCATTAGAATTATTGGGCAAGACTATCTGGCAGAAGCTATTGGCTTTAAACAGTCAACTGTTAGTTTAGTGAAAACAATCAGTAATATTTTAGGAGGAGTCTTACTAGGTATTCTATCCATCCAGTTTATTTCCTTACTGAACGCTCTTACCTTTTTAATCGCATTTTTAGGTATCCTATTCATAAAAACTGACCTCTTGAAAGTAGAAAAAACGATTAGCTATCAAGAAGGACTCTCTGTAAAATCCTTTTGCCAGCATTTGCTCCAATCATCGAAATTGATATGGAAGATGAATCAGGTGCTCTTGGTTTTGTTTATTATTTCTATTAGTCAAGCAGTGATAAATGTTACAGTTCCTGTTTCTACTCTGTTTTTGAGGAATCACCCCTTTTTGAATTTACAAACAGGTCAATCTCTTGCCTTGCTATCCACTCTTGAATTAGCAGCCCTGATTGTCGGAAGCCTTGTAAGTGGCTATCTGAAAAATATGATTTCTATAAAAACAGCTCTCTATGCCTCACTTGTCATCCAGTTGCTTCTTCTAGTAGGATTTGCCACAGTTCGTTTTGACTGGATTCTCATCTTTAGTACCTTGGATGCCTTTTTCGCAGGTGTTCTCTCTCCTAAATTGCAAGAACTCGTTTTTAAACAAATACCTGAGGAGTCAATGGGAGCAGTTCAATCTTCTATCGGGGCTATTACGGTTGTTTTACCTAGCTTATTTACAATAGCTTTGGTAACCATTGCTACTAGCTTTGGAACTCTGGCAGTTAGCTTTGTTTTATTACTATTTCTTCTAGTTGCCTTTTTCATGCTCCTGAATATCCGTGAAAGTATTTAGCGGAGAATTTGTCTAATATATGTTTGAGACTGAATTGCCAGTCTTTTTATGATGGTCAAAATCAGCAAACTTTTTTCTCTTTCCTGAATGTGTTATAATAGTCCATGCTGTGGCTGGAACCTTTTCAGCCCATTTATTAAAATAATATGAGGAGAAAGATGAAAGAAAAAGGATTTTGGGAGGGGGCGCAGGCAGCTATGCCAACGGCCCTTGGTTATGTCAGTATTGGCTTGGCCTGTGGGATTATCGGTGCGCCCTATGTGACACCTGTTGAGATGGGCTTGATGAGCCTCTTTGTTTATGCTGGGAGTGCCCAGTTTGCCATGTTGGCCCTGATTGCGGTTCAAGCACCTGTGGCAGCTATTGCTATGACGGTTTTTCTAATCAATTTGCGTCTCTTTTTGTTGAGTTTGCATGCGTCAACCTATTTCCGTCATACCAGTCTCTGGCAAAATATCGGTATGTCTAGCCTTTTGACGGATGAGACTTATGGCGTTTTGATGGGCGAGTTAGCCCATACAGACAAGGTCAATCCTATGTGGATGCACGGGAACAATCTCAACAGCTATGTGGCTTGGTTTGTGGGAACAGTTGTCGGAACGGCTCTGGGTGGTCTGCTTCCAAATCCAGAAATCTTTGGCTTGGATTTTGCCCTGGTTGGGATGTTCATCGGAATTTTTGCTTCGCAATTCCAGATTATGCAAAGACGGATTCCTGTCCGCAATCTGCTCATTATCCTAGCAGTTGTTGCGGTGTCCTTCTTTTTACTCTTGACAGTGGTGTCTCAGTCGCTAGCTGTTCTGTTTGCGACCTTGCTAGGTTGTACAATGGGGGTGGTTTTAGATGGTCAGTAAGTATCTTTTATTAGCAGTGATTTTCTCTGGTCTTGTGACTTGGATTCCCCGTATGATTCCCTTCATCTTGGTCAAGTATAAGGGCTTGCCTGCGATTGTTGAACGTTTTTTGAAGTTCTTGCCCGTTTCTATTATCTTTGCCTTGATTCTTTCAAGCGTAGTGACAGG
>CAKQBM010000274.1 GCA_934216185.1 uncultured Streptococcus sp.
GTTATATGTTGGGAGAACATACTGGTAAAGAGTTGATGAATTATGCAGATTATGGTTTTTGGAAATCTAAAAAGCAATATACACAAGAAGAGTCAAATAAAATTTTTATACGAAATAACCCTGATTTAATTTTTAATGATTTATCTTATAACCAAAAATTATTTTCTCCTGAAGAATTTACCCAAATCGTCACTAAAGCCATTGTTTCAGAACTGGAACCTAGCGAACTTGACGCAATTGGTATAGTTGATA
The DNA here is from genome assembly GCA_934216185.1 of uncultured Streptococcus sp. Lineage (GTDB taxonomy): Bacteria > Bacillota > Bacilli > Lactobacillales > Streptococcaceae > Streptococcus. The sequence goes on from CAKQBM010000274.1 coordinate 253, forward strand.
GTCATTTAGAGCTTCTTCTGGTGGATCCAGTTGGCTGGCAGGAAGAGATAGAAGCAGTCCATCTGGAAATTCTGCAAGAAAAAATTAACAATTATATTCACTTCCTCGAAAGCAAGCAATATGTGGAGAGATACGGAGATAAGTTTGATAAGAAAGTCATCCATATCACCTTCCAATATTCTCCATCTGATAATGGACTAGCCTTTCTTGCAGCAGTTCAGAAGGTATTGCAACCTACAGATATGAGCTTGAAGGTGGAATTGCCGGAGTAAAAAAGGGAGCGGAAACGCTCTCTTGATGAGTTTCAATCTGCGATTGAACGCCAAGGATACTATGAGATAAAAAATCCACGTGTCTATAAACCAGGTACTAATGAAATTGAGCAAGTTGAAGGAATTTTCAGAATAAATCAATGGAGTAACTAAATGAAGACATATAAATTGAAAAATAAAGAAAATTATCAAAATTTTGTAAAAGACTATCGTGAAATAATGAAAGAAGGGAAAGAAGCTGAAGTTTTTCTAGGGACGGAAGCTAGGTATCGTTTTCGACAACGAGATTCTTATGAACTTGATAGTACAGATATTGGAGTATTGATAGAATATTGCTTATATCCTTTGTATGTGGAAGGTGATAGGGATATAGCGCGCAGAACTTTTGAAATCTTGAAAGATTTTAGCTTATCTAATGATCTAATGAAATTAAAGAAGGTCACTCAATATATTTCTAATCAAAAATGGTTTGTAACGAATTATTATGATATTCCCTTTGTTATTGAAACAGATGAGTTGGTAAGAAATATTATAGAAAGTATTTCAAAATTATCAGATGAGCAGAAACGTACTTATACCTATGAAAGACTATGTAATGTATTAGACCGTAGTCCGTTATACAGACAGTGTGACGAAGAAAAGGTAGAGAAGATTCTCAAGGAATTCAAGGAGAAATACTACAATCCACCAAAGGTAGTAGAAACCATTAAAACAGTTGAGAAAATTGAACTAGATGTTACAAGCATCGATGCGATGGGTGTTTCTGATGACCACCTTGAGTTGTTGTTGATTGATGAAAACAAATGGATTGAGTCATTAGAAGAGGAACATCTCTTGAAACTTCAAGAAAAACTCAACAACTACATCTACTTCCTTGAAAGCAAACAGTATGTGGAACGATATGGTGATAAGTTTGATAAAAAAGTCATCCATATCACATTCCAGTATTCTCCATCTGATAATGGACTAGCCTTTCTCGCAGCGGTTCAGAAATTATTGCAACCGACAGATATGAGCTTGAAGGTAGAATTGCCGGAGTGGTAAAGGGAGCGGAAACGCTCTCTTTTGTGTTATAATAGACATAGATTTTGTGGTTTTTGGGAGAGAGAAATGAAAGAAAGATATTATGAATTTTTGAATATATTGATGACAGGTCATAAACCAGTGAGAAATTTGAATTTCTATCTTGTATTTTTATTCGAATTTCTATTTACTTCAGTAGTACTGATTGTTTCCATATTTACAAAGAATCAAATGCATAATCTTAGTATATTTTTGATTCATGTTACTATTGTCCATATGGTAATAGTACTGCTTGCATTTTTGTTGTTTCAAAAATTTTCCGCTTCAAAATTATTACAATCAGTTCCG
>CAKQBM010000275.1 GCA_934216185.1 uncultured Streptococcus sp.
GCAATGAATCCAGACATCATGCTCTTTGATGAACCAACTTCTGCCCTTGACCCTGAGATGGTCGGAGACGTACTAAACGTTATGAAAGATTTGGCTAAACAAGGCATGACCATGATTATCGTCACCCATGAGATGGGATTTGCTCGTCAGGTTGCCAACCGAGTTATCTTTACTGCAGATGGCGAGTTCCTAGAAGACGGAACACCTGATCAAATCTTTGACAACCCACAACACCCACGTCTGAAAGATTTCTTGGACAAGGTCTTAAACGTCTAATACTCAAACTGTAAGGATTTCCTTGCAGTTTTTTTCTATCTCGTATTGGAATTTTTGATTTTTCGGAAAATTATGTTAGAATTAAGTTTATGAAATGAGATTTCCTCATACCTAGCAAGACTAGGAATAAAAATAGAAATTAGGTAGCTAGATGTCATCTAAGGTTATTGTTACAATTTTCGGTGCGAGTGGAGACCTGGCTAAACGCAAGCTCTACCCTTCCCTTTTTAGACTATATAAATCCGGCAATCTTTCCGAGCACTTTGCCGTTATTGGAACTGCCCGTCGTCCTTGGAGCAAGGAATATTTTGAATCTGTAGTAGTTGAATCTATCCTTGATTTGGCAGATAGTGCCGAACAGGCTCAGGAGTTCGCTAGCCACTTCTACTATCAAAGTCATGATGTCAATGATACAGAACACTACATTGCTCTACGTCAATTGCAGGCTGAATTAAATGACAAGTACCAAACTGAACACAACAAGCTCTTCTTCTTGTCTATGGCACCTCAATTCTTTGGAACCATTGCTAAGCACCTCAAGTCTGAAAACATTGTAGACGGTAAAGGTTTTGAGCGCTTAATCGTTGAGAAGCCATTTGGTACAGATTACGCAACTGCAAGCAAGTTAAATGACGAACTCCTAGCGACATTTGACGAAGAACAAATTTTCCGTATTGACCATTATCTTGGTAAGGAAATGATTCAAAGCATCTTTGCAGTTCGCTTTGCAAACCTGATTTTTGAAAATGTGTGGAACAAGGACTTTATCGACAATGTTCAAATTACCTTTGCAGAGCGCTTGGGTGTAGAAGAACGTGGTGGCTATTATGATGAATCTGGTGCCCTCCGTGACATGGTACAAAACCATACTTTGCAACTTCTTTCTCTCCTTGCTATGGACAAGCCAGCAAGCTTCACAAAGGACGAGATTCGTGCTGAAAAGATTAAGGTCTTTAAAAACCTCTATCATCCAACTGATGAAGAACTTAAAGAACACTTTATCCGTGGTCAATACCGTTCTGGTAAGATTGATGGCATGAAATACATCTCTTATCGTAGCGAGCCAAATGTTAATCCAGAATCAACAACTGAAACCTTTGCATCTGGTGCCTTCTTTGTAGACAGCGATCGCTTCCGTGGTGTTCCTTTCTTCTTCCGTACTGGTAAACGTCTGACTGAAAAAGGAACTCATGTCAACATTGTCTTTAAACAAATGGACTCTATCTTTGGAGAACCACTTGCTCCAAACATTTTGACCATCTATATCCAACCAACAGAAGGCTTCTCTCTCAGCCTAAATGGGAAGCAAGTAGGAGAAGAATTCAACTTGGCTCCTAACTCACTTGATTACCGTACAGATGCGACCGCAACTGGTGCTTCTCCAGAACCATACGAGAAATTGATTTATGATGTCCTAAATAACAACTCAACTAACTTTAGCCACTGGGATGAGGTTGGTGCGTCATGGAAATTGATTGACCGTATCGAAGATCTCTGGGCTGAAAATGGTGCCCCACTTCATGACTATAAAGCTGGAAGCATGGGACCTCAAGCAAGCTTTGACTTACTTGAAAAATTCGGTGCCAAATGGACTTGGCAACCAGATAT
>CAKQBM010000276.1 GCA_934216185.1 uncultured Streptococcus sp.
AAGCTAATGACGATAACGACTAATAATTGAAACCATTTTTTGTAAAATGTTTTTAGATGTTTCATATTTGCCTCCATATGTTTGAAATTACTGAAAGTATAAACTGACTAGCTTAATTGTAACTTAAACACAAAAGTTTTTCACAAATTGTGGATAACTTTTAAAAATCTGTGATTTTCTAGGTGAAATTTAACCTTTTATTTTGTGAATAAGATGTGAAAAAATAGAGAATATGTTAGAATAGAGTCATGAAAATAAAAGTTGTAACAGTTGGGAAACTGAAAGAAAAGTATTTAAAAGATGGTATTGTAGAGTATTCAAAACGAATTTCTCGATTTGCTAAGCTTGAAATGATTGAGCTAGCAGATGAAAAAACACCAGATAAGGCCAGTGAGTCAGAAAATCAAAAGATTTTAGAAATAGAAGGTCAGAGAATTTTATCAAAAGTTGGTGATCGTGATTTCGTTATTGTGTTGGCTATCGAAGGGAAAACTTTCTCATCAGAAGAATTTAGTAAACAATTAGAAGAAGCTTCTATAAAAGGATTTTCTACTCTTACTTTTATTATTGGGGGAAGTTTAGGATTGTCATCATCTGTAAAAAAGAGAGCTAATCTTTCTGTCAGTTTTGGCCGTTTAACTTTACCCCATCAGTTAATGAGACTAGTCCTTGCTGAACAAATCTATCGGGCTTTTACGATTCAGCAGGGATCACCCTATCATAAATAGAAAATTGACTTTTAATTGAATTTTTGGTAGAATAATTATGTTAGGTCTCATAGCTCAGCTGGATAGAGCATTCGCCTTCTAAGCGAACGGTCGCAGGTTCGAATCCTGCTGGGATCAATATAGTAGCAAAGCTGGGAATTTTCCTGGCTTTTTTCTTAAAAAAGTACACTTTGGGAGAAAAAAATGACAGTTGAGAGAATTTTATCTAAAATGAAATTCCATTTTGTATAATAGTTTTTGTAAGTTAGCTTACAAGAAAAAAATATTTAAGGAGATTTTATTATGAAAAACACAGTTAAATTGGAACAGTTTGTAGCCTTGAAGGAAAAAGACTTGCAAAAGATTCAAGGTGGGGAAAGTAGGCTGTCAAAATTACTCCGTGATTATATTTTCCAAAGAAAAAAGTAATGAAATAAGGGGAAAGAGTAATGAATTTATTTGGATTTGGGATAGTTATTGTTTATTTTTTAATTATTAGTCACAGTTACCGTTTAATTTGTAAAGGTCAAGTAAATAGAAGAGAACTATATGTTTTGGGTGCTTATACATTACTAACAGAAATAGTACTTGATTTTCCCTTCTATCTTCTAAATTTCGATGGGTTAGGGATTGAAAGATTTTTATTTCCTTTGGGCTTATACTCCTATTTTCGATGGATGAAACAGTATGAGAGGGATAGAGGACTATTCCTAAGTTTACTACTATCTCTTTTATATGAGAGCACTCATAACTTTCTGTCCGTAACTTTCTCCTCTATAACAGGAGACAATTTTGTTTCACAATATCATGCCCCATTCTTTTTCGTTGTAACGGTGTTGACTTATGTTGTTATCTTAAAAATCATTCATTATTTCCACTTAGAACTAAACTATTTTGACAAGGACTACCTTTATCCTTTCTTGAAAAAAGTATTTTTTGCTTTACTATTGTTACATCTTTTATCTTTCGTTTCAGATATGGTAAGTACGATTAAACATTTGAATAGTTTTGGAAGTATTTTGTCATCTATTGTTTTTATCTCTCTACTTTTGACCTTCTTTGCAATGAATTCTTATAAAGATCAAATGGAGAAAGAGATTGCTTTGAAGCAGAAGAAATTTGAACAGAAACATTTACAGAATTATACAGATGAAATTGT
>CAKQBM010000277.1 GCA_934216185.1 uncultured Streptococcus sp.
GGCCTGGATTGTAGCTTTTTCCGTTCCTTTTCTAGCTGTAGTAGTCATTTATGTGGCGGTCAAAACACGTCCCTTATCTGAAAAGCAGCAGAAAACTTTGGACAAGATTAACCAGTATGTCCGTGAAAATTTGATGGGTTTGCGAGTGATTCGTGCTTTTGCTCGTGAAGACTTTCAAGAAAACCGTTTTGAAGAGAAAAATGCAATCTATGCGGATAATTCCAATCGTTTGTTCAAATTGACAGGTTTGACAGAGCCCCTCTTTGTACAAATTATTATCGCTATGATTGTGGCTATCGTTTGGTTTGCTTTGGATCCTCTCAAACACGGAAGTTTGCAGATTGGGGATTTGGTAGCTTTCATCGAGTATAGTTTCCATGCCCTCTTGTCCTTCCTCTTTTTGTCAAACCTCTTTACCATGTATCCTAGAACGGCCGTATCTAGTGAGCGTTTGAAGGAGATCATGGATATGCCAATTTCCATTGATCCAAATGAGGATGGAGTTCAAGAGACAGAAACACATGGTTATCTAGAATTTGAAAATGTGACCTTTGCCTATCCTGGTGAGACAGAAAGTCCTGTTTTACATAACATTTCCTTTACTGCTAAACCGGGAGAAACAATCGCTTTCATCGGTTCAACGGGCTCAGGAAAATCCTCTCTCGTACAGTTGATTCCTCGTTTCTATGATGTTACACTAGGGAAAATAAAGGTAGATGGTGTTGATGTCCGAGATTACCGTCTCAAATCACTCCGTCAAAAGATTGGATTTATTCCACAAAAGGCCTTGCTCTTTACAGGGACTATCGCAGACAATCTCCGTTACGGGAAAGAGGATGCCAGTCATGAGGACTTGCACCAAGCAGCTGATGTAGCCCAAGCTAAAGACTTTATCGAAAGTCGAGAAGAAGGTTTTGCGACGCATTTAGCTGAAGGTGGAAGCAACCTATCAGGTGGTCAGAAACAACGTTTGTCGATTGCCCGAGCAGTTATCAAGGGACCAGACATCTATATCTTTGATGATTCCTTCTCAGCCTTGGATTACCGTACAGATGCTATTTTGCGTCGCCGTCTCAAGGAAGTGACCCAAGACGCTACTGTATTGATTGTCGCGCAACGTGTTGGAACTATCATGGATGCTGACCAGATTATCGTCCTTGATAAGGGGGAAATCGTTGGGCGTGGCCGTCATGAAGAATTGATGGAAACCAATGACATCTATCGAGAAATTGCTGAGTCGCAGCTGAAAAATGCATCTCTGACAGAAGAATAGGAGGTTAAGGATGAAACAACAATCTAGTCTAGCTCGTCTATGGAGTTATTTAAAAGCCTACCGTTTCTCTGTTTTCTTTGCAGTCTTCTTGAAGATAGTCAGCGTCATTATGAGTGTTATCGAGCCTTTTGTATTGGGGCTTGCCATTACAGAGTTAACCAGCAATCTTCTTGCTATGGCAAATGGTGTTGCAGGAGCGGCTATCAATACCAGCTATATCGCAGTAATTCTAGTGATCTATCTCTTGCGTGGTCTTCTCTATGAGTTAGGTTCTTACTACTCAAACTACTTCATGACCAATGCGGTGCAGTCCATGATACAGGATTTGCGAAATGAAATGAGCGAAAAAATCAACCGCATCCCTGTGTCTTACTTTGACAAGCACCAATTTGGAGATCTGTTAGGTCGTTTTACCAGTGATGTTGAAACTGTTTCAAACGCTCTACAACAATCCTTCTTGCAGATTGTCAACGCAGTCTTTACCATTCTTTTTGTTATGGGAATGGTCCTCTATCTAAATCTTCAGTTGGCCATCATTGTTATCTTGTCGATTCCAGTGACTTATTTTGGAGCTAAAGCGATCCTAAAT
>CAKQBM010000278.1 GCA_934216185.1 uncultured Streptococcus sp.
TACAAGTGGCGCCAGATTTTCCAGAAAAAGTAGCCAGTGTCATCGACCACACCTATCCTAACAAGCAGGTCGTGCAACTCATTTCTAGTCAGATTGATGCAGACCGCATGGACTATCTCTTGCGCGACTCCTATTTTACTGGAGCTTCTTATGGGGAATTTGACCTGACACGTATTCTCCGAGTCATTCGCCCTGTCGAAAATGGGATTGCCTTTCAGCGCAATGGCATGCACGCCATAGAAGACTATGTCCTCAGTCGCTACCAGATGTACATGCAGGTTTATTTCCACCCCGCAACACGCGCCATGGAAGTTCTCCTACAGAATCTTCTCAAACGCGCCAAGGAACTCTACCCTGAGGACAAGGACTTCTTTGCACGAACTTCTCCACACCTCCTGCCTTTCTTTGAAAAAAATATGACCTTGTCTGACTATCTGGCTCTAGATGATGGTGTGATGAATACCTACTTCCAGCTCTGGATGACCAGTCCTGACAAGATTCTCGCAGACCTGTCGCAACGCTTTGTCAACCGCAAGGTCTTTAAATCCATTACTTTTTCACAAGAAGACCAAGACCAACTCGCCATCATGAGAAAATTGGTTGAGGACATCGGCTTTGATCCCGACTACTATACTGCCATTCATAAAAACTTTGACCTTCCTTATGATATTTATCGTCCCGAATCTGAAAACCCACGGACACAGATTGAGATTTTACAAAAAAATGGAGAACTAGCCGAACTCTCTAGCCTATCTCCTATCGTCCAATCCCTTGCTGGCAGTCGCCACGGCGATAATCGCTTTTATTTTCCGAAAGAAATGTTGGACCAAAACAGCATCTTCGCAAGCATTACCCAGCAATTTTTACACTTGATTGAGAACGATCATTTTACCCCAAATAAAAACTAGAAGAGGAAATTTATGAGTATTAAACTAATCGCCGTCGATATTGACGGAACCCTAGTCAATAGCCAAAAGGAAATCACTCCTGAAGTCTTTTCTGCCATCCAAGATGCCAAAGAAGCTGGTGTCAAAGTCGTGATTGCAACTGGCCGCCCTATCGCTGGTGTTGCCAAACTTCTGGATGACTTGCAGTTGAGAGACGAGGGTGACTATGTCGTGACCTTCAACGGTGCCCTTGTCCAAGAAACTGCTACAGGACATGAGATTATCAGCGAATCCTTGACCTATGAGGATTATCTGGATATGGAATTCCTCAGTCGCAAGCTCGGTGTCCACATGCACGCCATTACCAAGGACGGTATCTACACTGCCAATCGCAATATCGGAAAATACACCGTCCACGAATCAACCCTCGTCAGCATGCCCATCTTCTATCGTACACCTGAAGAAATGGCTGGCAAGGAAATTGTCAAATGTATGTTCATCGATGAACCTGAGATTCTCGATGCTGCCATTGAAAAAATCCCAGCCGAATTTTACGAACGCTACTCCATCAACAAATCTGCTCCGTTCTACCTCGAACTCCTTAAAAAGAATGTAGATAAGGGTTCAGCTATTACCCACCTAGCTGAAAAACTAGGATTGACCAAAGATGAAACCATGGCGATCGGTGACGAAGAAAACGACCGTGCCATGCTGGAAGTCGTTGGTAACCCTGTAGTCATGGAAAACGGAAATCCAGAAATCAAAAAAATCGCCAAATACATCACTAAATCTAATGATGAATCTGGCGTTGCCCATGCCATCCGTACATGGGTACTGTAAAAGGAAAGAATAGACGAAAACCGCTCAGCTGAGCGGTTTTTAGTATGAATATATCACAATAAGAGTAAATCAATAAATTGAATGGCTGTTGCACAGTTACTTAAAGCTTGAGAGTACAAAAAAATGAAC
>CAKQBM010000279.1 GCA_934216185.1 uncultured Streptococcus sp.
CAATCGGTCCAGATGGGGGACTTATTAGAAAAAAGAGGGGCTCGAATTGTTTATCTTGCTTTGAAACAAGAAGGAGAAATTCAAGTTGCAGCTCTGGTTTATAGCTTGCCCATGCTGGGTGGTCTGCATATGGAGCTCAATTCGGGGCCGATTTATACCCAACAAGATGCTCTTCCAGTTTTTTATGCGGAGTTAAAAGAATATGCCAAGCAAAATGGTGTATTAGAGTTGCTTGTAAAACCTTACGAAACTTATCAAACTTTTGATAGCCAAGGTAATCCAATAAATGCTGAGAAAAAAAGTATCATTCAAGGTTTAACTGATTTAGGGTATCAATTTGATGGATTGACAAGAGGTTATCCAGGTGGAGAACCAGATTGGTTATACTATAAAGATTTGACTGAATTAACTGAAAAGAATTTGCTTAAAAGTTTTAGTAAAAAAGGGAAGCCTTTGGTGAAAAAGGCTGAAACGTTTGGCATTCGGTTGAAAAAGTTAAAACGTGAAGAACTATCGATTTTTAAGAATATAACAAAAGAAACCTCTGAACGTAGAGAATATAGTGATAAAAGTTTAGAATACTATGAGTATTTTTATGATGCTTTTGGAGAACAAGCGGAGTTTCTCATAGCAAGCTTAAATTTTTCGGACTATATGAGCAAATTGCAAGGTGAACAAAGTAAACTAGAAGAAATCTTGGACAAGTTGCGACTTGATTTGAGTAAAAATCCTCATTCTGAGAAAAAACAAAATCAACTGAGAGAATATTCTAGTCAATTTGAAACGTTTGAAGTTCGAAAAGCAGAAGCGCGAGACTTGATTGAAAAATATGGGGAAGAAGATATTGTTTTAGCTGGGAGTTTATTTGTTTATATGCCTCAGGAAACGACTTACCTCTTTAGTGGTTCCTACACTGAATTTAATAAGTTCTATGCCCCTGCACTACTTCAAAAATATATTATGTTGGAAAGTATAAAACGTGGAATACCTAAATACAACTTCCTAGGGATTCAAGGGATTTTTGATGGAAGTGATGGTGTTTTGCGTTTTAAACAGAATTTTAATGGCTATATTGTACGCAAAGCAGGTACTTTCCGTTATCATCCATCGCCTTTAAAATACAAAGCTATCCAGTTACTCAAAAAAATAGTAGGACGTTAAGATGAAAAAAGTCAGTATTTAGATTTCTTTCAGCTTGTTTTAGTAAAATAGTCTTTATTTGCTAGAAAGGTGGAGGGACATGCGCTGGCTTTTTCGTTTGATAGGGGCTTTCTTTTCTTTTGTTTGGCATTTGTTTTGGCGCCTGGTTTGGATTGTTTTGCTTTTATGTGGTCTTACTTTTGGACTTCTCTGGTATCTGAATGGGGATTTTCAAGAAGCGCTAAAGCAAGCAGAGCGGTCAGTCAAGATTGGTCAACAAAGTATTGACCAATGGGAAAAAACAGGGCAACTACCTAAGTTGAACCAGACAGATAGTCACCAACATTCTGAAGGAAGGTGGCCACAGACCTCTGCTCGTATTTATCTAGATCCTCAGATGGATTCACGCTTTCAAGAGGCTTGTGTAGAAGCAATCCAGAATTGGAATCAAACTGGTGCTTTTAACTTTGAAATTGTGACTGAGGCCGGCAAGGCAGATATCCTGGCTACGGAGATGAACAACGGAAACACTCCTGTGGCAGGAGAGGCGGAAAGTCAGACCAATCTCTTGACGGGTCAATTCTTGTCTGTAACGGTGCGTCTGAATCATTATTATTTGTCCAATCCAAACTATGGCTATTCCTATGAGCGCATTGTCCATACGGCAGAACATGAGTTGGGCCATGCGATTGGCTTGGATCATACAGATGAGAAG
>CAKQBM010000280.1 GCA_934216185.1 uncultured Streptococcus sp.
CAAGGATACTACAATATCAATCTTTTGAGCGATATTAAAAATGTTCTGACAATCCTATTTCCAGCATGTATTTCTATTCTAACCTTCTCTCTTTTAAGTGGTATTTTTGTATTTATTTCCCAGTCTTTTATCTTAATTCTGGGAATCAGTTTATCTCTTTTATTGGGGTTGGGGCAAATGTTACTACAATTCAGTTCTTTTTTTAGAAATTTACCATTACTAGCTAGTATGAATTGTTTTTATACCTATCCATTGTCTCTTTATTATCCAGTGTGGCAAGGCTTAGGGATACAAATAGTTTGGTTATTAATTATTTTTGTATTTGCTACACTGATACTAATAGGAAGAAATGTACGCTAAAGACAGGGGATGTCCTGTCTTTTTCTCGGTTAGTGCTATAATATAGTTAGGAGGGTGAGTTATGGCTTATAAAATTTTGGTGGTAGATGATGATATTGCTATTCTTCGCCTAATAAAAAAAGTACTAGAATATGAAAAATATGAAGTAGTCATACGAAATAAGATAGAAGAGATTGATCTTTGTGATTTTACAGGATTTGACTTGATTTTATTAGATATTATGATGCCTGTTAGTGGTTTAGAAATCTGTCAGATGATTCGCGAGCAGATAACTGTTCCTATCTGTTTTATAACTGCCAAGGATATGGATGAAGATTTAGTAGCTGGAATCAATGCAGGTGCTGATGATTATATTATGAAGCCCTTTAGTATGCCAGAACTTTTAGCACGTGTTAAAATGCACTTGCGTCGTGAAGAACGGACTAAAGGGAATGTTCATCAAATAAAGATTGGGAAGCTTATACTATATACGGATAGTAAGGAACTATTTGTAAACGATGATAAGATTGCCTTGACAAGGAGGGAATTTGACATAGTGAATCTTTTAGCAAGCACCCCAAGTAAAATATATTCTATTGAGGAAATTTATAATTATCTATATCCACAAAGTTCAGAAGCGCTTTTACGTTCGGTTTCAGAGTACATTTATCAAATTCGTCAAAAGCTGAAACCTTATCAATTAAATCCAATTAAAACCTTATACGGTGGAGGATATCAATGGGTAGAATCAAAAGTTTTAGACAATTAATTCGAGAAACCTGTTGGAGAATTATTTGGCAGTTTATTCTTGGCTTACTAATGGCCTATCTTATTCCCTTAGCTTCAGTATCTATACAAATAAATGAAGATGGGAAACCTTTAAACAATAGTGGTGTTCTATCAATCTTTTTTAATGTGTCATCATGGATATATATTTGTGTTTTATTGATTATTCTAATAAGTTATCACATTGGAAAATTGTTGAAAAAACTGAGTTATGAAATGACTTTGATTTATGAAAATAGTATGTGGTTGGAGAAGGAATGTACAGAAAGTTTAACGGTTAAAGAATTTCGTGAGACAGGAAATCGGATTATTGTGATGCAAGATAGAATTCGACAATTAATAGTTAATGAGAAACAGCAGAAGGAAGATTTAATGTTTCAGGTTTCAGCAGCTTCTCATGATTTAAAAACTCCCTTAACCATTATTAGGGGAAATGTGGAATTTTTGCAGACGATAACTGAAAACGACCAATCTCAAGAATGCTTAGCAGATATAGAAAGAGCTAGTCAACAGTTACTAGATTATTTCAATCAATTGATTCACTATTCTAAAACCTATTATGATGATGAGACAGGTTGGACGGAGTATTCCTCTTCAGATTTTATTAATGAATTAGAGAAAGAAGTCTCTTTTTTGATAAAAAATCAGATGAAGTTTTCTTTTGAACAAAATGTGAAAGGAACTGAAAACTATTATATAAATCCATCTCTTCTGATTCGTGC
>CAKQBM010000281.1 GCA_934216185.1 uncultured Streptococcus sp.
CGACGTTCCAAAACTCCTTCTTCTACCAAGAGGGAGATAGCTTGGCGCAAGGTCATGCGACTTACTAGAAACTCCTCAGCCAAGTCGCGCTCACTCGGTAACTTCTCTCCAATTTTCCAATGTCCTTCATCGATATCCTTTTTGATTTGATCGTGAATTTTCATATAAGCTGGTAACATACTGGCTCACTTCTTTTCTTCATTTTCTCCATTGTACCTTAACTCATGTGGAAAAGTCAATCCGGACTTGTTTGATTGGTAATTCTGGTCTATTTATGATAGAATATTTAAGAAGATATTTCTTTTAAGAAAGGAAAAAGATGACCAACATTTCAACTGATTTGCAAGATGTCGAAAAGATCATCGTACTGGATTACGGTAGCCAGTACAACCAACTGATTTCACGTCGTATCCGTGAGATTGGTGTCTTTTCGGAACTAAAGAGTCACAAGATTTCAGCTGATGAAGTCCGTGCAATCAATCCTATCGGAATTGTGCTCTCAGGTGGCCCAAACTCTGTTTATGAAAAAGGATCGTTTGATATTGATCCAGAAATTTTTGAACTAGGAATTCCTATTTTAGGAATTTGCTATGGTATGCAATTACTAACTTACAAGCTTGGTGGTAAGGTGGTCCCTGCTGCTAACGCTGGAAATCGTGAGTATGGTCAATCCACTTTAACTCATACTGAGTCTGCTCTCTTTGCAGGCACTCCTGAAGAACAGGTCGTTTTGATGAGCCACGGAGACGCTGTTACTGAAATTCCATCAGACTTTATTCGTACAGGTACATCCGCTGATTGTCCTTATGCTTCTATTGAAAACCCAGAAAAGAAAATCTATGGTATTCAGTTTCACCCAGAAGTTCGCCATTCTGTCTATGGATATGATATCTTACGTAACTTCGCCTTGAACATCTGTGGTGCCAAAGGCGATTGGTCTATGGATAATTTTGTCGACATGAAAATCAAGCAAATCCGTGAAAGAGTTGGAGACAAACGTGTCCTTCTTGGACTTTCTGGTGGTGTGGATTCTTCTGTTGTTGGGGTTCTTCTCCAAAAAGCCATCGGTGATCAATTGATTTGTATCTTTGTTGACCACGGACTTCTTCGTAAAGGGGAAGCAGACCAAGTTATGGATATGCTTGGTGGTAAATTTGGTTTGAATATTGTCAAAGCAGATGCTGCTAAACGTTTCTTGGATAAACTTGCTGGTGTGTCTGATCCTGAACAGAAACGTAAGATTATCGGTAACGAGTTTGTCTATGTCTTTGATGATGAAGCAAGCAAACTAAAAGATGTGAAATTCCTTGCTCAAGGAACACTATATACAGACGTTATCGAGTCAGGTACCGATACTGCACAAACCATCAAGTCTCACCACAATGTGGGTGGTCTTCCAGAAGATATGCAGTTTGAACTCATCGAACCACTCAATACCCTTTACAAGGACGAAGTTCGTGCTCTTGGTACTGAGCTTGGCATGCCAGATAATATCGTATGGCGCCAACCATTCCCAGGACCAGGACTTGCCATCCGTGTCATGGGTGAAATTACTGAAGAAAAACTCGAAACAGTCCGCGAATCAGACGCTATCCTTCGTGAAGAAATCGCCAAGGCAGGTCTTGACCGCGATATCTGGCAATACTTCACTGTCAACACTGGAGTTCGTTCCGTAGGTGTTATGGGAGACGGTCGTACTTATGACTACACCATTGCCATCCGTGCCATCACTTCTATCGATGGAATGACAGCAGACTTCGCTAAGATTCCTTGGGAAGTCCTCCAAAAAATCTCTGTACGTATCGTAAACGAAGTTGAC
>CAKQBM010000282.1 GCA_934216185.1 uncultured Streptococcus sp.
TTTATCAACATTTGAAAATTGTTGCTGCTAGTAATGGGATATCCAGTCAGCGAATTGAGCAAGTCTTGGATATGGTGGATATTAGTCATAAGAAAAAATCTAAAATTGGGAAATTATCATTAGGAGAAGGACAACGCTTGGGAATTGCAACAGCTCTATTAGGAAATCCTCAATATCTGATATTGGATGAACCGACTAATGGGTTGGATCCAAGAGGAATTCGGTGGTTTAGAGAGTTTATAAAAAAACAAGCTCAAGAAGGGAAGATAGTCTTGCTATCATCTCATATATTATCGGAAGTGGAAGCAGTAACAGATGATGTAGTTATCATAAATAAAGGAAAAGTTCTTATAAAAGGAACTTTACAAGAAGTGATGAAAAATCTTTCTTCATTAGAAGAAGTCTTCTTTAGTTTAACAGAGGGAGGAAAGTGACATGGCACTTATTTACTCTCTTCATTCTGAAATATTGAAATTGCTTTATAGGAGAGCTACTCATGTTGTACTATTCTTCATACTGGTATTTCAAACATTTTTAGCAAATATTGGTGCTTCTCAAATTGTTTCAGTTGGTATCCATGCTACACCAGAGACAAATCCAGAGTTAGCAGAAGCTATACCTCCTATTGAATTTTTAGGTTTTGATGTCACTTTATTTGGTGTTTTTATTATGATTATCCTAGGCTCAATTTACGGAGCCGAGGAGTATAAATGCTCTGCTATTCGTACAAGTCTCCTCTCTATTACAAATCGAAGTACTTTCCTAGTGTCAAAAACATTAGTTTGGCTTGTATTTTCTTTTTTCATTTCCTTTCTATCAATATTCCTTACGATTAACATGACACATTATGTTTTAGGACAAGATGGCTTATTGCTTTTTTCACTAAATGGAACAGTTTGGTTCTATATATTTTTAGCCAGTATAGCTTGGACTTTGTTGGGACTGCTGGCCTATATTATGGCTTTGACATTTAAAACAGCCATTGTTCCTCTATTATTTTTGCTTCCTCAAGTCTACAATTTAGGAACATTCTTAGCAAACTATATATTGGTTGCAAAATTTCTTCCAGTTGCATTGGGGCAAGGATTGATTGCTACATCTCCTCAAATTTTAGAACATAATAGTTTACAAAATATTTTATTTTTACTTTGTTGGAACTTTTCGTTTTTGGCTTTAGCAATCTACCGATTACTTAACTCAGATATTGGAGGAGGTGAATAAGTTGAAAGAGCAACTTAAAAGTGAGTATCTCAAGTTTATTATGAATCCTTGGCACTGGTTGATTATAGGTGCTCTATTACTGTGTGTTCCGGCGATGGTTGTTTTTTTAAATAGTAAGCCAGACCAGTTGACTCTACAGTTTGTTTTGGAACAGCTACTGCAAAGTCTCTATTTAGGACAGGCAGGTTTCGTTAGTCTAGCGGTTCTATTTATAGGTCAAGAATTTACAGGTTCTAGCCTTCGTACCAGTTTTCTTACATGTTCAAATCGTTTGAAATTTATAATCTGTAAACTAGCTATTGTATTATGTATGGAAATTGTATTATTGGTTGCTGTAATATCATTATGCATACTAATCGCGCAAGGATACTACAATATCAATCTTTTGAGTAATATTAAACATGTTCTAACAATTCTATTTCCAGCTTGTATTTCTATTCTAACCTTCTCTCTTTTAAGTGGTATTTTTGTATTTATTTTCCAGTCTTTTATCTTAATTTTGGGAATCAGTTTATCCCTTTTATTGGGGTTGGGACAAATGTTATTACAATTCAGTTCTTTTTTTAGAAACTTACCATTACTAGCTAGTATGAATT
>CAKQBM010000283.1 GCA_934216185.1 uncultured Streptococcus sp.
CTCATAAGAACAAAGAAAAGGAGGAAAGAGGATGCCACAGATTACTAAAGAAGCCTTGATTGCACAAATCAAAGATGGAATCATCGTTTCTTGTCAGGCCCTTCCTCACGAACCGCTTTATACAGAAGCGGGAGGAGTCATTCCCTTGCTGGTCAAAGCGGCTGAGCAAGGTGGAGCAGTCGGTATCCGAGCAAACAGTGTTCGCGATATCAAGGAAATCAAGGAGGTTACAAACCTTCCAATCATTGGGATAATTAAACGAGATTATCCACCGCAAGAGCCCTTCATCACGGCTACGATGAAAGAAGTTGATGAATTGGCAGAACTCGACATCGAGGTGATTGCTCTGGATTGTACCAAGCGTGAACGCTACGATGGTTTGGAGATTCAAGAGTTCATTCGTCAGGTTAAGGAAAAATATCCTAACCAGCTCTTGATGGCTGATACAAGTACTTTCGAAGAAGGACTAGCAGCTGTTGAAGCAGGAATTGACTTTGTCGGAACAACCTTATCAGGATATACATCTTACAGTCCAAAAGTGGATGGCCCCGATTTTGAATTAATCAAAAAACTTTGTGATGCAGGCGTGGATGTCATTGCAGAAGGAAAAATCCATACACCAGAACAAGCCAAACAAATCCTGGGATATGGAGTGCGAGGTATTGTTGTTGGTGGCGCTATTACTAGACCAAAAGAGATTACGGAACGCTTCGTTGCGGGTCTTAAATAACACAATCTTAAAACAGAGGAGAGTGGTGGATGCGTAGGATGGAATGAAAACGTATACAAATGCAAAGAACTCACTATCCAATATGGATACGCTTATCAATTAGGAGAATACAAATGAAATTTAGAAAACTAGCTTGTACAGTACTTGCGGGTGCTGCGATTCTTGGTCTTGCTGCATGTGGTAATTCTGGTGGAAGTAAAGACGCTGGAAAATCTGGTAGCGATAGTGGAAAAACAGAAATCACTTGGTGGGCATTCCCAGTCTTCACTCAAGAAAAAACTGGTGACGGTGTTGGAACATATGAAAAATCTATCATCGAAGCCTTTGAAAAAGCAAACCCAGATGTAAAAGTGAAATTGGAAACCATCGACTTCAAGTCAGGTCCTGAAAAAATCACTACAGCTATCGAAGCAGGTACAGCTCCAGACGTACTTTTTGACGCACCAGGACGTATCATCCAATATGGTAAAAATGGTAAATTGGCTGACTTGAATGACCTCTTCACAGATGACTTTGTTAAAGATGTCAACAATGAAAATATTGTAAAAGCAAGTAAAGCTGGCGATAAAGCTTATATGTATCCAATCAGTTCAGCACCATTCTACATGGCTATGAACAAGAAAATGTTGGAAGAAGCTGGAGTTGCGAACCTTGTAAAAGAAGGCTGGACAACAGACGACTTTGAAAAAGTATTGAAAGCACTCAAAGATAAAGGCTATACACCAGGTTCATTGTTCAGTTCAGGTCAAGGGGGAGACCAAGGAACACGTGCCTTTGTAGCAAACCTTTACGGAGCTTCTGTAACAGATAAAGATGTTACTAAGTATACAACTGATGATCCTAAATTCGTTAAAGGTCTTGAAAAAGCAGCTAGCTGGATTAAAGATGGTTTGTTGAACAATGGTTCACAATTTGATGGTGGAGCAGACATCCAAAACTTTGCTAACGGTCAAACATCTTACACAGTCCTTTGGGCACCAGCTCAAAATGGTATCCAAGGTAAACTCTTGGAAGCAAGTAAAGTAGAAGTAGTAGAAGTACCATTCCCATCTGATTCTGGTAAACC
>CAKQBM010000284.1 GCA_934216185.1 uncultured Streptococcus sp.
ATTCCAACAGAAAGTGCTGTTTCTACAAGCTCTTCAACTTCTTTTACAGACTTATCTTCTATTCTCATCATTCCGAGAACAATTTCTGATAATTCTTTGTCATCTTGACCAAGAGTTATGTATCTCATCAAATTTTTCTCCTTTGATTTCTAACATTCTTCTCTTCATTATAACAAAAAACCGCTTTGCAACGGCTTTTTGACTATATTTCACTCCATTTTATCTTCTTAAACCCACGGAACAAGACAAAGATTCCAATAAAGAGGACAGCTAAAGGAATAGCTTTTGTAAGAAAAACATTTGAAATGCCCATCCACTCATAGTAACGGAGCAGAGAGCCTACCACAAGATGGGCAATAATCATACTGACAAATGGACGAAAAATCGGTTCTTTCCAATTCCAAATACTGATGACTAGCGAAATCGTAAAGACAGATAAACTATCCCAGGGAGCAGGAAGATAAAGGGCTCCTTCTTGTATGAAACTTGCCATTCCTACATATCCCAGAACAACTAGAAGAACAATACTCCCAACGACAATATAAGCGCCAATTTCCATCTTAGGAGAATCTTGGACTAAACTCCATCGTAAGATTGTAGCCACAAGCCCAAATCCGACTAAAAAAAGAAGAAGTTGTCCTAAAAACGTGAGCAAATTGACTGTTAATAGAGGATCTTTAGAAAAATCACCTAGTAGTTGATAATAACGTAATACTGCTAGGACAAGGATTGGCATCAAAAGCGATTCCTTGACAGAACTGCGTGGTGCTTCCTTGAGTATCTCTTTCATTATTTTTTTAGGATTCTTACCTAGATAATCCTCTGCACTCATGCCATCTCGTTCTGCTTCTGAAAAATCTAGCATCATTAAATAGATCTGCTCTCTGAGATAGTCCTCATCATAGAGAAATCCAGCAAGATTAAAACTATCCCACAGTTCCTCAAAATACTGCTGATTGTCCTCAGAAAACTCATGCAACAAATTGTTTGTTTCTTCGTAATACTTCATTTTCTTCATGGTTTAACCCCCATTCTTAATTCCTTCTACTTTTTGACTCAAATCGTCCCATTGTTGCCAAAAGACCGAGACACGCTCTTCTCCTTCTTTCGTTAACGAAAAATACTTCCGATCTGGACCATCTGGCGACGGACGCATGTCGCCTCTTATCCATTGATTTTTTTCTAACTTTTGCAACAAAGGATAAATAGTTCCTGGAACGATAGTATCAAATCCACCCTCTCGCAAAGTCAGAACCAACTCATAACCATACCGCTCTTTTTGACCAATCATATCCAAGACACAACCTTCAAGAACACCTTTTAATAGCTGAGTTTCTTTCATCGCTTCTCCCTTCTAATCTATTTTGTAATACCTACTAGTAGCTTCATCTATAATATACCACTTTCACACTAGTTTGTAAAGCATAATAGTTAATACTCTTCGAAAATCTCTTCAAACCATGTCAGCGTCGCCTTAGTGTATATATGTGACTGACTTCGTCAGTCTTATCTACAACCTCAAAACAGTGTTTTGAGCTGCCCTCGTCAGTTTCATCTACAACCTCAAAACCATGTTTTGAGCTGACTTCGTCAGTTCTATCCACAACCTCAAAGCAGTGCTTTGAGCAACCTGCGGCTAACTTCCTAGTTTGCTCTTTGATTTTCATTGAGTGTAAATCATGACCACCCGTCAAACGGGTGGTTTGTACCAGGGCTATAAGCCCAAATTACCAGCCAGCGCCTAAAGACGCTGGCTTTCACGTTGTTCAAGCCTTATTGCTCTTG
>CAKQBM010000285.1 GCA_934216185.1 uncultured Streptococcus sp.
ACTTCAACTCCTGCGAATGAAAAGGGAGAAAGTGGAGCTATCGTAGCTGCTCTTGGTGAGAAAGTTCCTGTATCTTCAACCAAATCCTTTACAGGACATTTACTAGGTGCAGCTGGAGCCGTAGAAGCGATTGCTACTATTGAAGCAATACGCCATAATTTTGTTCCAAAAACTGCTGGAACTACAGAATTGTCAGATTATATTGAAGCAAATGTAGTCTATGGACAAGGATTAGAACAAGAAATTCCATATGCAATTTCAAATACTTTTGGCTTTGGTGGACATAATGCAGTCCTTGCTTTCAAACGTTGGGGGAATCAGTAACTATGAATTTAAATGACATCAAGGATTTGATGGCTCAGTTTGACCAATCAAGTTTAAGAGAATTTTCATATAAAAATGGTGTAGATGAGTTACAATTTAGTAAGAATGAAGCTCAATTATTTTCTGAACCTAGCCCTGTAGTAGCTGCGCCCTCTGCTGTAGCAGTTCCTGCAACAAGTCCAGTCACTGCTAATCAAGAGGCAGTGGTAGAGGATGCTCCAAGTACTTCAGCTCAAGCTTCTGCTGCGGAGGGAGAAGTGGTAGAAAGTCCACTTGTAGGTGTTGTTTACTTGGCAGCTGGACCAGATAAACCTAATTTTGTATCAGTAGGCGATAGTGTTAAAAAAGGTCAAACCCTTGTCATCATCGAAGCTATGAAAGTGATGAATGAAATTCCAGCTCCTAAAGATGGTGTTGTGACAGAAATTCTAGTTTCTAATGAAGAAATGGTTGAATTTGGGAAAGGTTTGGTAAGAATCAAATGATTGATATCCAAGGAATCAAAGAAGCTTTACCTCACCGCTATCCCATGCTACTTGTAGACCGAGTTTTAGAAATGAGCGAAGATACGATTGTAGCCATTAAAAATGTAACGATTAATGAACCCTTCTTCAACGGTCACTTCCCTGCTTACCCTGTCATGCCTGGTGTACTAATCATGGAAGCCTTGGCACAAACAGCAGGTGTTTTAGAATTATCAAAACCTGAGAACAAAGGGAAACTCGTCTTCTATGCTGGTATGGACAAAGTTAAATTTAAGAAACAAGTTGTACCAGGTGACCAATTAGTTATGACAGCTACCTTCGTTAAACGTCGTGGTACCATTGCTGTTGTAGAGGCTAAAGCAGAAGTAGATGGGAAACTTGCGGCTAGTGGTACCTTAACTTTTGCTATTGGAAACTAGGGAGGTTCTCCATGTTTCGTAAGATTTTAATTGCCAATCGTGGTGAAATTGCAGTGCGTATTATCCGAGCAGCGCGTGAATTAGGAATTGCAACTGTTGCAGTCTATTCAACTGCGGATAAGGATGCGCTTCATACACTTTTGGCAGATGAAGCGATTTGTATCGGACCAGGTAAGGCAACAGAGTCTTATCTTAATATCAATGCAATTTTATCAGCGGCTGTATTGACAGAGGCAGAAGCTATTCACCCAGGGTTTGGTTTTTTGAGTGAAAACTCTAAATTTGCGACCATGTGTGAGGAAGTCGGCGTTAAGTTTATAGGTCCTTCTGGTCATGTTATGGATATGATGGGGGACAAAATCAATGCTCGTGCGCAGATGATTAAAGCAGGAGTTCCTGTTATTCCTGGATCAGACGGAGAAGTTCATACTTCTGAAGAAGCTCTAGCTATTGCTGATAAGATTGGCTATCCTGTCATGATAAAAGCATCTGCCGGTGGTGGTGGAAAGGGAATCCGTAAGGTTGATAAGGCAGAAGATCTTGTTACAGCCTTTGAA
>CAKQBM010000286.1 GCA_934216185.1 uncultured Streptococcus sp.
CAAAACCTCAACTATTATACCATGTTTGGCTTGATTGACAAAGCGTGGAGAAGTATTGGAGGAATTTGTTAAGACTTGGTTTTTCTTATTCAAAAAAATGTTAGAGCAATTACAAAGCCACCAATCCTTAAATTGTAAGACTTGTTAAAAATAGTGTACAATGGTTTATTGACAATCCGGTCAACATTTGATTGGAGATAGAAAAGGAAAGAGAAGATGACAATGCAAAAAAGAATTTTTATAGGGCTTTTTGTGGGGCTACTTTCAGTCTTGTGTACGAGTCTCTATACTTATTGTAATTTAAAATTTAACTCTGTTTATTATGCTCAACATATTCCTCATAAAGAGGGAACAGAACCGGATTTAGTTATGTTGGTAGAGAATATGGGATGGATTTATACACCGGAGATTGATAGTATTCGATACGACGATGATGGAACAAACGCTATTATAAATACTAAAAGTAAATCTTTTCTAACAAAATCCTTAGGAAGCTTTTTATATGATAAGGATAATATGACTGTCGGTTTTGACAGTACGTTTAGATTTGAGGATGTCAGTTATTTTTCAGAAGAAGCAAAAAGAATTCAAGTTAATGAATCGAAAATTAAACGAGAGATTAGGGAAGATTTTTCCCCAATTATGAAGGTTCAAACAAAACCCTTTATCAATCTTCAATGGTTGTTTAATTTAATTTATCAAAGTAGGTTTAATTAGAGAATAAGAAGCATAGAAGCATTTTGTAAGATTGATTATGCTTGCGAAGTCTATATAGTTACGCTAGTTAAAAGTATAAACGAAAGCGCTTTGCAGTTTGCAAAGTGTTTTTTTACGGTTAGAGGATAGGTGCTAATTCTTCCGAAATAAAAAAGTAGTAGAATTGAAAATTATAAGGATGTGGGACTAGGACGTTTTACTTAAATCTCACTTTTGATAGTCAGTTTTAAGTAATCTAATTTTTCATTTGAAGAAGATGAGAGAAAAATGTCTGTATATGTCTGTATATAGTATAATGATTTTAGAAGAGTTTGAGTCATGGAATGGGGGACCTTGAAAAATAAATTAATGTAGAGGGAGGCAAGCATGACATGAAGTTAAAAAGATATATAATTATTGGAATAGTTGCCATTGTAAATTTAATTTTCTTTGTTGTGTTGACTTCTTTTGGAAAAGGACATCAGTGGAATAATAATGTCGTACAAGGATTTAAATCGCTTGGTCTTAAAGGTAATGTAAAAGTAATTAGAACATATAAAGAAATTGAAGCATTTTACGGTACTGTTGTTGAAGTGAACTATACTGAGAGATTTTCTGATGGATATTTTTTAGATAAGAATCTTAGAGCAGATATACAAAGATCGAATGGTAAGCATATTTCAGATTTTTATCCTCCATTATCGACAAATATTGAAGCGTTGCTCAATGACAAAGAAAAAGAGTTGTTTAATACTGTTAAACTTAACGAGTTTAGCTTCTTGTTAGATGTTTATAAAATGAGACCAGGTTTTCAACGAGAAGAAGATAAAATCAAAAAAGACGTTGCCAATAAAATTAACAAACTATTTGATAGACTTGATAGACAAGTGACGTTTGATTATAGTTATAAATTTGAACCATTATCTAGAGAAAAGATCTATGCTACTATTCTTTCACAGGCAGTCAGGAATCGTGATAATGGAGACTTTGAAGCGGCTGGCTTTTATAATAGATGAAAAAGTCTGTTTTTATATTGGAAAATCAACTAATATCAGAGAACGATTGTTGTCTTCAAACGGCCATATTC
>CAKQBM010000287.1 GCA_934216185.1 uncultured Streptococcus sp.
CTCAAATCATCTAGAAAATCTTGAGCCTGACTGCAAACTTGTTTGCCCTTGTCGCTTGTTAAAAACAAGGCAAGAGCTGCACCTGAAACGGTTCCTAAAAGGATTGAGGATAGTTTACCCATGAGGTTTCTCCTTTTTTATTTTTTGAAAAATTTACTTGCAAGACGAAGAGCTGACAGACTTGCACCAGTCTTGAGTGTTTTTGAACCAGCTGATGAAGCTTTCTTGCTCAAGACACGCGCATGGTCATTGAGGTCTGAAACAGATAGAGACAAATCTGCAACAGCACTAAAGAGTGGATCAATCGTAGCCACCTTGACATTGATATCATCTGCCAAGACATTGACCTTAGCAAGCAATTCATTGGTATGATGCAAGGTCACATCCACATCTGAAGTCAAGGTTTTAATCGTCTTTTCTGTTTCATCAATCACACGTCCAAGCTTTTGTACAGTAATGATTAGATACACTAAAAATACAATCAAAGCAAGGGCTACAAGAATATATGCAACTTCTAACATTTACTTTTCCTCCTCTGTAACATAGTAAGGGGCCTTCTTTCTATTTTGATATAGAATGATAAAAATACCAAGACCGATAAGGACAACTGATAGCCATTGAGACACTCGAAGACCAAAGAACATGAGGCTATCTGTTCGCATGCCTTCGATGACCATACGACCGAAACCATACCAAATCAAGTAGAAAGCAGTGATATGGCCTCGTCTGAGGCTCTTCCATTTTCGTCTGAATATCAGAATCAAGGCGAAGCCAAGCAGATTCCATAGAGACTCGTAAAGGAAGGTCGGTTGACGGTAGCTCCCTTCAATATACATCTGGTCACGGATGAAGCCAGGTAGATAATCCAGATTATCCACTGCTGCACCATAGGCTTCTTGGTTAAAGAAATTGCCCCAACGCCCCAAACTTTGAGCAATCATGACGCTAGGCGCTGCAATATCTAGAAAATCCCAAGTATTAATGAGTTTACGATCAGCAAAGATATAAAGTACAAGAGCCCCAGTTATCAAACCACCGTAAATGGCCAAACCACCATTCCAAATGGCAAAAATTTCTCCGACATTCTGACTATAGTAATCAAAACGGAAAATAACATAGTAGAGACGAGCTCCTAAAATAGCCAGAGGAAAGGCTACTAAGATAAAATCTAAAATATCGTCTGGTATGATCTTCTTTCTAGGCGCTTCTTTCATGGTCAAATAAACCGCAAGAATCAAGCCTGTGACAATACACAAGGCATACCAACGAATAGCTAGAGGGCCTAGATGAATAGCGATTGGATCAAGCATTAGGCACCTCCTCGTTTTGAGCAATAAGATTTGTCAAGCGTTCTTCGAACAAACGCGTCGCATCAAAGCCCATTTCCTTAGCACGATAATTCATGGCAGCAGCCTCAATCACGACAGAGATATTACGACCTGTTTTCACTGGAATGCGTATACGAGGAATGGCTACGCCAGAAATTTCTAATTCCTCTGCATTGTTTCCAAGACGATCAAAGGTCTTATGCGTATCATAATTCTCCAAATAGACAGCAAGCTGAACCTGTGAAGAATCCTTGACCGCACTGGCACCGTATAGACTCATAACATCGATAATCCCAACCCCACGAATTTCAATCAAGTGTTTCAAGATTTCAGCAGGTTCACCCCAAAGAGTAATCTCATCCTTGGCAAAGATATCGACACGGTCATCAGCTACTAAGCGATGACCACGTTTGACAAG
>CAKQBM010000288.1 GCA_934216185.1 uncultured Streptococcus sp.
AATCTAAAAGTAGAAGACCTCTTTGAACTCAGACAGAAAGAGGAAGCATAATTCTTTTCAAGACCTAGTATTAAGTTCATTGATTAATTAGGAATTGAAGGCAAAAGAAAAAATCCTTTGAAAATGTGCTCTTTTAAAATATAGTAATTCTTTCGAATTAACGTTTACTAATTGTTATGCTTTACGAGCTCTCTTAAGATCTGGTTCCCAAAATACTTTGAGTATACTTATGGCATTGATGCCCCTAAGCAAGCGACTTTCTGGTTGGCTTCCTCTTAAACTGTCTTGTCACTAATATTTGAAATCCCCTTCCTTTTAGGGTACAATGGTAGAAATAAATTTTTGAGAGGAATAGAATGAAAAAACTAGCAACCCTTTTTTTACTGTCTACTGTAGCCCTAGCTGGGTGTAGTAGCATCCAACGCAGTCTACGTGGCGATGACTATGTAGATTCTAGCTTGGCCGCTGAGGAAAGCTCCAAAGCAGCAACACAATCTACCAAGGAGTTAAACGATGCTTTAACAAACGAGAATGCCAATTTCCCGCAACTTTCTAAGGAAGTTGCTGAAGATGAAGCCGAAGTGATTCTCCACACAAGTCAAGGAGATATCCGTATCAAACTCTTCCCTAAACTCGCTCCTCTAGCGGTTGAAAACTTCCTCACTCATGCCAAAGAAGGCTACTATAACGGTATTACCTTCCACCGTGTCATCGATGGCTTCATGGTTCAAACTGGAGATCCAAAAGGGGACGGTACAGGTGGTCAGTCCATCTGGCATGACAAGGATAAGACTAAAGACAAGGGAACTGGTTTCAAAAACGAGATTACTCCTTATCTCTATAACATCCGTGGTGCTCTTTCTATGGCTAATACTGGTCAACCAAACACTAATGGTAGCCAGTTCTTCATCAACCAAAACTCTACAGATACCTCTGCTAAACTCCCTACAAGCAAGTATCCCAAGAAAATCATCGAAGCCTACAAAGAAGGTGGAAACCCTAGTCTAGATGGCAAACACCCAGTCTTTGGTCAAGTGATTGACGGTATGGATGTTGTAGATAAAATTGCTAAAGCCGAAAAAGATGAAAAAGACAAGCCAACTACTGCTATTACTATCGATAGCATCGAAGTGGTGAAAGACTACGATTTTAAACTCAATGAAAATCAAAGAGCAAACTAGGAAACTAGCCGCAGGCTGTACTTGAGTACGGCAAGGCGACGTTGATGCGGTTTGAATTTGATTTTCGAAGAGTATTAAATCTTAAAAACCTAAAAAATACAGTATCCACATTCGGTACTGTATTTCTTTTACTCTCATTCTTAAGTTAAATTATTAAAATCCCAGATTTGGTCCATCCAGCCTTCATAAAAGTCTGGTTCGTGGCAGACCATAAGGATAGATCCCTTATATTCTTTGAGAGCGCGTTTGAGTTCATCCTTGGCATCCACATCCAAATGATTGGTCGGCTCATCCAACACTAAAACGTTGTTTTCACGATTCATCAAGAGACAGAAACGAACCTTGGCTTGTTCCCCACCTGACAAGACCTGAATTTGACTTTCGATATGCTTGGTTGTCAGACCACAACGAGCAAGGGCTGCACGAACCTCTGCTTGGTTAAGGGCAGGAAATGCATTCCAAACTGCTTCTAGTGGTGTTTGACGATTGCCACCTTCTACTTCCTGTTCAAAATAACCGAGTTCTAGGTAGTCACCGCGTTCCACTTCCCCAGCG
>CAKQBM010000289.1 GCA_934216185.1 uncultured Streptococcus sp.
CAAACTTGATTTCGTCCTTGTTGAGTTTGAGTTCAACCTCGTCTGGGTTCCACTCTTTTTCAACCGCTGGTTTGTTTCCTTCCATTTGTTCTTTGATATAGGCGATTTCTTCTTCCATATCCAGACGTGGGAAGATTGGTGTTCCTTTGGCAACTACTGTTACACCCTCAGGGAAAGCAGCCAAACTCAAGTTTTCAAGACTAGAAACTTCTGCTAAACCAAGTTGAGTCAAGACTGCACGACTGGTTTCCATCATAAATGGCTCAATCAAGTGGGCTACGACACGAAGGCTAGCTGCCAAGTGGCTCATAACACTTGCTAATTGATTACGGAGAGCTTCATCCTTAGCCAAGACCCATGGAGCTGTCTCGTCGATGTATTTGTTAGTACGAGAAATCAGAGTCCAGACTACTTCTAAAGCACGTGGGTAATCAACTGCTTCCATGTGTGTATGGTAATCAGCGATTGATTGCTCTGCAATCTCAGCAAGAGCATGGTCAAATTCTGTCACACCTTCCACATAGGCAGGAATTTGTCCATCAAAATACTTGTTAATCATAGAGACCGTACGGTTAAGGAGGTTTCCTAGGTCATTAGCCAATTCATAGTTGATACGGCCTACATAGTCTTCAGGAGTGAAGGTTCCGTCTGAACCAACTGGAAGGCTACGCATGAGATAGTAACGAAGTGGATCTAGTCCAAAACGCTCTATCAACATTTCAGGGTAAACGACATTTCCTTTAGACTTAGACATCTTGCCGTCTTTCATGACAAACCAACCATGACCAATCAAGCGTTCTGGCAATTTGATATCTAACATCATAAGAAGGATTGGCCAGTAGATTGAGTGAAAACGAAGGATGTCTTTTCCAACCATGTGGAAGACTGTTCCGTTCCAGAACTTGTCAAAGTTAGCGTGTTCGTCTTGATCGTAGCCAAGAGCTGTCACATAGTTGAGTAGAGCATCAAACCAAACATAGACAACGTGTTTTGGGTTTGATGGGACTGGTACACCCCAGGTAAAGGTAGTACGAGATACCGCCAAATCTTCCAAACCTGGCTCGATGAAGTTGCGAAGCATTTCATTCAGACGACCATCTGGAGTGATGAATTCAGGATGAGCTTTGAAAAATTCGACCAAACGGTCTTGGTATTTGCTGAGGCGAAGGAAATAGGACTCTTCAGAAACCCATTCAACTTCGTGACCTGATGGAGCAATACCGCCAGTCACATTTCCAGCTTCGTCACGAAAAACTTCCGCAAGCTGGCTTTCTGTAAAGAATTCCTCATCTGATACTGAGTACCAACCAGAGTATTCACCCAAATAGATATCATCTTGAGCAAGCAAGCGTTCAAAGACCTGTGCGACAACTTTTTCATGGTAGTCATCCGTTGTACGGATAAATTTATCGTATGAGATATCTAGTAATTGCCAGAGTTCTTTAACTCCAACTGCCATTCCATCAACATAGGCTTGAGGGGTGATTCCAGCTTCTTCTGCTTTTTGTTGAATCTTTTGACCATGCTCATCAAGACCTGTCAAATAAAAGACATCGTAGCCCATCAGGCGTTTGTAACGTGCTAGGACATCACAAGCAATGGTTGTGTAGGCAGATCCGATATGAAGTTTTCCAGATGGATAGTAAATCGGCGTTGTAATATAAAAATTCTTTTCAGACATAATTTTTCCTTTCCAGGCAAATGAAACCTGTTTTTCTAACACTTCATT
>CAKQBM010000290.1 GCA_934216185.1 uncultured Streptococcus sp.
CAATCATATTGAGCCAGAGGAGGTCATCCTCCATATAAAGCCCATCCTCATAATTGCCTGCCTTGAGAACCATGTCCTTCTTGAACATGACAGTCATGTGGTTAAAGGCACTTCTCATCCTTTGATAAGCCACAATCTCTGCATGTTGATTCGGAACACGACGATAAGAAACAATCTCATCAGGATTGTCAATAAACTCTGCAATATGGCCACCTAATAGGTCCAGGTTGTCCGTATCCATTAACTGAACCTGTTTCTCAAAACGATCTGGAACAGCTATATCATCCGTATCCATACGAGCAATAATATCATACTGGCACTGTAAAACACCGTATCGAAGAGCCAGACCCAAACCTTGATTTTCTTCTAAGGGGCAACGTTTCACTGGAATATTAGACTCAGCTTCAAGCTGGTCTAATACCTGATAGAGCTCAGGTGTCAAAGGCCCATCCTCAACCAGAACTAACTCGCTCGGTTTCAGGGTCTGATTTTGAACACTCTCAATAGCATCCTTTAAAAATGTCGGATTTTCCTTGATATAGACCGACATCAATACGCTGATTTTTTGCTTTTCAGACACAGTTTTTCTCCAATGTATAGATTTCCTTCCACTATTTTATCATAATTTTCAAGACTTTCCCATTTTTATCTTGAAAGCCCGAAACCTTACTTGACATTATAGTGAAAAAGCCTTAAAATAAGCTGTTATTAAAATCAGTTAGAAGAGGTATTATATGAAAAAGCAATCACTCTTTTTTGTTCCAGGTATTATCCTGATTGGTGTGTCCTTGCGGACTCCTTTTACTGTTTTACCCATTATTTTGGGAGATATTTCGCAAGGTCTGGGAGTAGAAGTCAGTTCACTTGGTGTTTTGACCAGCCTTCCCCTCCTCATGTTTACTCTCTTCTCGCTATTTTCTACCCGACTGGCTCAGAAAATCGGCTTGGAGCATCTCTTCACCTACAGCCTATTCTTCTTGACCATTGGCTCACTTATTCGACTAATCAATCTGCCCCTGCTCTATCTAGGAACCTTGATGGTTGGGGCAAGTATCGCAGTCATCAATGTTCTACTTCCTAGTCTTATCCAAGCCAATCAACCAAAGAAAATTGGTTTTCTGACCACCTTATATGTAACCTCTATGGGGATTGCAACAGCTCTGGCCTCCTATCTGGCCGTGCCTATTACACAAGCCAGTTCTTGGAAAGGACTTATCATCCTCCTCACCCTGCTCTGTCTAGCAACTTTTTTGGTCTGGTTGCCCAATCACCGCTATAATCACAGACTGGATCCACAAACCAAACAAAAAAGCAAAGCAAAGGTCATGCGTAATAAACAGGTCTGGGCAGTTATTGTCTTTGCAGGTTTTCAATCCTTGCTCTTTTACACTGCTATGACCTGGCTACCTACTATGGCCATCCATGCAGGCCTATCCAGTCACGAAGCTGGCTTGCTGACCTCTATCTTCTCTCTGATTAGCATCCCTTTTTCAATGACCATCCCAAGCTTGACAACCAGCTTGTCAACTCGTAATCGTCAGCTCATGCTCACTTTGGTCTCACTAGCTGGTGTGGTCGGCATTTCCATGCTCTTTTTCCCAATCAATAATTTCATTTATTGGCTTGCCATCCATCTCCTCATCGGAACTGCAACCAGCGCCCTCTTCCCTTATCTCATGGTCAACTTTTCACTCAAGACAAGCGCCCCTGAAAAGAC
>CAKQBM010000291.1 GCA_934216185.1 uncultured Streptococcus sp.
TCTTCAAACCACGTCAGCTTTATCTGCAACCTCAAAGCTGTGCTTTGAGCAACCTGCGGCTAGCTTCCTAGTTTGCTCTTTGATTTTCATTGAGTATAAGGAGGAGAAATCATGACTTTATTACAATTACAAGATGTTACCTACCGTTATAAGAACACTGCTGAAGCAGTCCTATATCAGATCAATTATAATTTTGAACCCGGGAAATTTTACAGTATTATTGGGGAGTCAGGAGCGGGGAAATCCACTCTCTTATCCCTACTTGCTGGTCTAGATAGTCCTGTTGAAGGTTCTATCCTTTTCCAAGGAGAGGACATTCGTAAGAAGGGTTATTCCTACCATCGCATGCACCATATTTCCCTGGTCTTTCAAAATTATAACTTGATAGATTATCTTTCTCCACTGGAAAATATCCGCTTGGTCAACAAAAAGGCAAGTAAGGATACACTTCTTGAACTTAGTCTGGATGAAAGTCAGATCAAGCGGAATGTTCTCCAGCTATCAGGTGGTCAACAGCAACGTGTTGCCATTGCTCGTAGTTTAGTCTCAGAAGCTCCAGTTATTCTTGCAGATGAGCCGACAGGAAATCTAGACCCTAAAACTGCTGGAGATATTATCGAATTGCTCAAATCACTTGCCCAGAAAACAGGTAAATGTGTCATCGTCGTAACTCACAGCAAAGAAGTGGCACAAGCGTCAGATATTACACTTGAGTTGAAGGATAAGAAACTGACTGAAATATAGAATCTAGTTATTAAACTTTAAACTAGTATTAGTTGGTAACCAGATACGTGTAAAGTAATAATAAACGAAGTGAGTCTTTAACAACTATTTCCCGCAGTAGTGATAACCTAGATAATAACAAAGTTATTATCTAAGCCGGAATTTTTGAGACATATGGTTCAAAAATTAGGGATGAAATTCCTACAGGAAGTTGCTCCCGTCCGCACAATCTAAGGGAAATAGTAAAAAAATAATTTATATAAGTTATAAGACATTGAAATAGAACAGCATCTAGAAAGGGAACCTATGTTACACAATGCATTTGCCTATGTTACAAGGAAGTTTTTCAAATCAATTGTCATCTTCCTGATTATTCTCCTCATGGCGAGCTTGAGTTTGGTCGGCTTGTCGATCAAGGGAGCTACTGTCAAGGCTTCTCAGGAGACCTTTAAAAATATCACCAATAGCTTCTCCATGCAAATCAATCGTCGCGTCAATCAAGGAACACCACGTGGTGCTGGGAATATTAAAGGTGAAGATATTAAAAAAATCACCGAAAACAAGGCCATTGAGTCTTATGTGAAACGCATCAACGCTATCGGAGATTTGACTGGCTATGACCTTATCGAAACGCCAGAAACCAAGAAAAATCTGATTCCTGACCGTGCCAAACATTTTGGAAGTAGCTTAATGATTACAGGTGTCAATGACTCCTCTAAAGAAGACAAGTTTGTCTCTGGTTCTTATAAACTGGTTGAAGGAGAGCACTTAACAAACGACGACAAGAACAAGATCCTCTTGCACAAGGACTTGGCAGCCAAACACGGCTGGAAAGTCGGCGATAAGGTCAAACTGGACTCTAATATCTATGATGCAGACAATGAAAAAGGTGCTAAGGAAACAGTCGAAGTGACAATCAAGGGACTCTTTGATGGTCACAATAAGTCGGCAGTAACCTACTCACAAGAACTATACGAAAAC
>CAKQBM010000292.1 GCA_934216185.1 uncultured Streptococcus sp.
GTTTAGAACCCCATTGCGATTTTTCAGACATAGTTAAACTCCTAAAATTAATGTTACAAAAGAAAAAGCTACTGCCCTTGGCAAATAGCCTCACAAGTACTCAAGATGAGCCTTTCTTTTGCTTGATAGACTTGACTATCCTATCATGTTTTCTAAGGTCTGTCAAGAAAACCATTTTCAAGCTTTTAGCCCCTTCTCAAAAAGTTTAAAAATTTCGCAAAAACGCTTGACTCTGACCTAAGGGGAGGGGGTATACTATCATTGTAAGGAGGAAATCATGTACCATATAAAAGAAGCTGCCCAGCTTTCAGGTGTTTCTGTCAAAACCCTGCACCACTACGATAAGATAGGACTTTTGGTTCCTTTAAAGTCGGACAACGGCTATCGAATCTACAGTAAAGAGGATTTGGAGCGACTTCAGGTCATTCTTTATTACAAATATCTAGGTTTTTCTTTAGAAAAAATAGCAGAGCTATTAAAGGAAGAAAGGACAGATTTATTGCCCCATCTGACCAGACAGTTGGACTATTTGACTCGAGAAAGACAACATCTGGATACCTTGATTTCCACCTTGCAAAAAACCATTCAAGAACAAAAAGGAGAAAGAGAAATGAGCATTCAAGAGAAATTTGCTGGATTTAACTACCAAGACCATCAAAAATACCACCAAGAAGCGGTAGAAAAATATGGACAAGAAGTCATGGACCAAGCGCTCGAGCGCCAAAAAGGTCACGAAGACGAAGCTACGGCTGCCTTTAACCAAGTCTTTCAAGCCTTGGCACAAAATCTTCAATCTGGTCTACCTGTAACAGCAGCTGAAAATCAAGAAGAAGCCGCTAAACTCTTGCAAGCAATTCGTACTTATGGATTTGACTGCTCTATTGATGTATTCGGTCATATCGGTAAAGGTTACGTCTACAACCCAGAGTTTAAGGAAAATATTGACAAATTTGGTTCTGGAACAGCCCAGTACACATCAGATGTCATTGCCCACTATGTCCAAACTCAGACAAAATAAAATCGGAGGAGTGATCTTCCGATTTTTTCTAAATTCAAGTACTACTTGCTTAATAATTTTTCTACTACATTTAGTTTTCGCATGGTCAAATCTACATTGAAAAGCTTTTCAAGATAGTTGGTATGGAGTTTCTTTTGTTTTGCAGTTCTAGGGAGATAGAGGTAAAGACAATGGTTACCGATATAAATTTCTTCTTCACCGTAATCAATTTTCAATTTTTCTAAAGGGAGACTTTGAATAGATTCTTGATAAAAAATCACGTGTATACGGTCATAAAGACAGTGTTCTCCAAACGGGTTTTCTTGGACAATTTTTTCAAAATCACTTTTGTTCTTGATTACCATTTTTAAGTCAGCACCAATATTTTCCTTTATTAGAGTATGAACCTGTTCTCGTATTTCTTCGAGAGCTAAGTCACTTTCAAGAATAATATTTCCACTTTGAATATAAGTTCGAACTTGTTGAAAACCAGCTTCTGTCAAGATATCTACTAAATAAGACATTTTAGGGATAGCATTTTTTCCATTAGGAGTAACTCCCCTTAACAAGATAATATGTTCCAAAGTAGTTCCTTTCTTTTGGGGCTGATTTAGCCATTGAATAATTTAGATTTAGATTGGGTTTGATCCTGCCACCCAGCCAGTACAGAGGGCAGAAGTGATGTTAAAGCCACCTGT
>CAKQBM010000293.1 GCA_934216185.1 uncultured Streptococcus sp.
ATGATTCAATCTGTTTTTCTGTTGCAAATTCCATAATAGCGCCCATGATATCACCTCCATAACTACAAACTAAGAACAATACAACAGCCCTTATAATTTATTACAGTTACATTATACCACGAATTGTAAGCGGATACAAACAAAAAATAAATAATCTAAAATATTAATTGACGTTACCTGTCATTCTAAGCGAAAATTAGAAATAAGTTATCTTTTATCACTTTTAATACTCAATGAAAATCAAAGAGCAAACTAGGAAACTAGCCGCAGGTTGCTCAAAGCACTGCTTTGAGGTTGCAGATAAAACTGACGAAGTCAGTAACATATATACGGCAAGGCGACGTTGACGTGGTTTGAAGAGATTTTCGAAGAGTATAACACTTCTTAAAAGCAGCAACAGCTATCCTTTCAAAGCTAGTCAAGTTTAAAAAAGAAGCTGGAAAAATCTCTTTCCCAACTCCTTGTACTAAATATTTTTTCTAATTTTACTTATTTTTCAATCGTTCAACGTCACGGGCAATAACTAATTCCTCATCTGTTGGAATAACCAAGACACGGATCTTCGCTGCATCTGTTGAGATGTCTCCTGTCACGCCAAAGACGTTCTTTTCATCATCAACATCACAACCAAACCAAGAAATTCCTGAGATAACATCCTTACGTACAACAGCTGCATTTTCTCCGATACCTGCAGTAAAGATAATAGCATCTGCACCGTTTAGGACTGCAAGGTACTGCCCAATATGTTTTTGGATACGATCAATATAGATTTCATATGCTAAGGTAGCATCATGGTCTCCTTCTTTTTTAGCAGCAATCACATCACGCATATCACTAGACTTGCCTGAAACTCCCATGAGTCCTGACTCACGATTGAGAATATGGCTAATAGCCTCCGGCGTATTAAAGTCCTCTGTATATTGCATTAGATAAGGGATGATAGCTGGGTCAATATCCCCTGTACGAGTTCCCATCATCACACCACCAAGTGGAGTGAATCCCATTGAAGTATCGACAGACTGACCACCCTTAACAGCTGTAATAGAAGCACCATTACCGATATGGCAAGTAATCAATTTCAAGTCTTCTAATGGACGCCCCAAGAGTTTTGCAGCTTCTCCTGCCACAAACTGGTGACTTGTCCCGTGGGCACCGTATTTGCGAACCTTATTTTCTGTGTAATATTTTGTTGGTAGAGGGTAGCGATAAGCTTTCTCTGGCATACTTGTGTGGAATGAAGTATCAAAAACAACTACACTGGTAATGTCTGGCAACAATTCCTTAAAGGCACGAACACCTGCTGCATTTGCTGGATTGTGGAGAGGAGCCAACAAACTCAACTCTTCAATTTTTTCTAAAACATCACCCTCAACAACTGTTGATTCTTTGAAATATTCTCCACCTGCAACAACACGGTGTCCAACACCAGTAATCTCATCATAAGCCTTGATAATATCGAAACGAATCAAGTCATCCAATAAAATTTTAACAGCTTGTGTGTGATTTTCGATATCCAAAATTTGTTGTTCAGAACGGCCGTCAAATTTTACAGTTGAAATTGAATCTTTCAAACCGATACGTTCAATCAAACCTTTGGCTAACACTTTTTCCTCTGGCATTAAGTATAATTGCCATTTCAAACTTGAACTTCCTGCATTGATTGCGATTGTTTTTGTCATTATCAATTA
>CAKQBM010000294.1 GCA_934216185.1 uncultured Streptococcus sp.
TATATCCCTTGAACATAAAAGCCCACAATTTAGTTTATCCGACCCACGGGATTGATCAGATTGTCTGGATTTTAGAGCTTATCATCCCAAGCTTGTTTGTGGTTGCTATTATTTTTATGCTAACGCAACTATTCGCAGAAAGATATCAAAATCATCTGGATACAGCTCACTTATATCCTTTTTCAAAAGTGACATTTGCCATATCCTCTCTTGGAGTTGGAGTGGGTTATGTAACTGTGCTGTTTATCGGAATCAGCGGATTTTCTTTTCTAGTGGGAAGTCTGATAAGTGGTTTTGGACAGTTAGATTATCCCTACCCGATTTATAGCTTAGTGAATCAAGAGGTAACTATTGGAAAGATACAAGATGTGTTATTTCCTGGCTTGTTATTAGCTTTCTTAGCCTTTATCGTCATTGTGGAAGTCGTCTACTTGGTTGCTTACTTTTTCAAGCAAAAAATGCCTGTCCTCTTTCTTTCACTCATTGGGATTGTTGGCTTATTGTTTGGCATCCAAACAATTCAGCCTCTTCAAAGGATTGCACATCTGATTCCCTTTACTTACTTGCGTTCAGTGGAGATCTTATCTGGAAGATTACCTAAGCAGATTGATAATGTCAATCTAAATTGGAGCATGGGGCTAGTTTTACTTCCTTGCCTGATTATCATTTTGTTAGTGGGGATTCTATTTATCGAAAGATGGGGAAGTTCACAGAAAAAAGAATTTTTTAATAGGTTTTAGCTTTCCTATAGGGAAAGTAAGTAAAAACTAACATAGGGAGAGAATCAACTTGCTTCTCTCTTTTTGATTAGGAAATCAAGGCAAAATATAAACACAAACTTTTCAAAAAAATAACTTTTTATCTTGACAAGGTCTAGAAAACTTGGTATCATATAAAAGTTGAGAAAAGCAGAAGTGAGAGCTTCTCGCCTTGTGACATTAAGTTGCCTGGCCCTACGGATGAAAAGTTTCTAAGAAACGCTATCATAACGTGCGGGCTTGTATATTTACGAGTCCGCTATTGTTTTTCTCTAATAAAACAAAAGAGGTGAAAACCATAGCAAAGCAAGACTTATTCATCAATGATGAGATTCGTGTACGTGAAGTTCGCTTGATTGGTCTTGAAGGAGAACAGCTAGGCATCAAGCCACTCAGTGAAGCGCAAGCTTTGGCTGATAACGCTAATGTTGACCTAGTATTGATTCAACCCCAAGCCAAACCGCCTGTTGCAAAAATTATGGACTACGGTAAGTTCAAATTTGAGTACCAGAAGAAGCAAAAAGAACAACGTAAAAAACAAAGTGTTGTTACTGTGAAAGAAGTTCGTCTAAGTCCAACGATTGACAAGGGTGACTTTGATACAAAACTTCGCAATGCACGCAAATTCCTTGAAAAAGGAAATAAAGTTAAGGTATCTATTCGCTTTAAGGGTCGTATGATTACCCATAAAGAGATTGGTGCAAAAGTTTTAGCCGAGTTTGCTGAAGCAACTCAAGATATTGCCATCATCGAACAACGTGCTAAAATGGATGGACGTCAAATGTTCATGCAATTGGCGCCAGCGACTGACAAAAAATAATTGTCAGAAAGTTAAATAAAGGAGAAAAAATCATGCCAAAACAAAAAACACACCGCGCATCAGCTAAACGTTTCAAACGTACAGGTTCTGGTGGACTTAAACGTTT
>CAKQBM010000295.1 GCA_934216185.1 uncultured Streptococcus sp.
ACTGCGACAGCAGATTTGACAACCAATCAAGTGACCGTTGATAATCAAACTGTTCAGGTTGCAGATCTTTCTCAACCAATTGCAGAAGCTCCAAAAGCGGTAGAAACTACAAGTACAAAAGAAGTAGCATCAAATTCAGAAGTTGAAGAGGAGCAAACAGCTGAAACAAGCAGTGCAGTTGCAGAAGAAGCGCCTCAGGCAACGACTCCAGCTGAGAAGCAGGAAACACAAGCAAGCCCTCAAGCTGAATCAGCAGGGGAAGCAACTACAACTCCAGTAGAAGAAAAAGCAACTGCAACAAGTTCAGAAGAAGCAAAAGAAGCCTCATCAAATGAAGCTACAACAGCAGTTTCTACTTATCAACCAGAAGAGACAAAACCAGTTTCAACAACTTACGCGGCTCCAGCTGCGCCCGATTATGCTGGACTTGCAGTAGCAAAATCTGAAAATGAAGGTCTTCAACCACAAACGGCTGCCTTTAAAGAAGAAATTGCTAACTTGTTTGGCATCACATCCTTTAGTGGTTATCGTCCAGGAGACAGTGGAGATCACGGAAAAGGTTTGGCTATCGACTTTATGGTACCAGAAAGCTCAGAACTAGGGGATAAGATTGCGGAATACGCTATTCAAAACATGGCCAGCCGTGGAATTAGTTACATTATTTGGAAACAACGTTTCTATGCTCCATTCGATAGCAAATATGGACCAGCTAACACTTGGAACCCAATGCCAGACCGTGGTAGCGTGACAGAAAATCACTATGACCATGTTCACGTTTCAATGAATGGATAAACCAGATTTGATAATATAATGTTTACGAATGAGATCTAGCTTTCGTGATAGGAAGCGAGTTTCGTTCGTTTTTTCTTTGTCAATTTGAATGGATAGTCAGCATTTTGTAATGATTGAAGCACAATTCTTGCATTCTATTTTACTTTGCATCATACTTGATTAGTCAACTATTGATGAATCAATAAAAGGGAGGAAGAAATGATAGAGATTCAAGATCTGCTTTATCAACTCCGCTTGTCTGAGCAAGCGAGCACGCAATTGTTTGAAAAAAGGCTTGGGATTAGTTTGACACGGTATCAGATTTTACTGTTTTTGCTGGAGAATTCTCCCTGTAATCAAATGGGAGTTCAGGAGTGTTTGAAGATTGATCAGGCTGCTTTAACACGACATTTCAAGATTCTGGAAAAGGAAGGTTTGGTGGAGCGTCATCGTAATCCTGAAAATCAGCGGGAAGTGTTGGTAGAGGCTACGAAGTATGCCAAGGACCAGTTAGTGATGAATCCACCTCTGCAGCATATCAAGGTTAAGGAAGCGATGGAAAGTATCTTAACAGAGTCTGAAAGAACAGAACTCAGCCGTTTAGTAAATAAATTGATTTTGGGTATTGAAAATATAGAATTTAAGGAGAAATAGCTGTCAATTATTACAATTATTTTAGCAACGATCGTTGCTTTGGAGCATTTTTACATTTTTTATTTGGAAAGTATTGCAACGCAATCAGATGCGACTAGTCGTGTCTTTAACATAGACAAGGAAGAACTGGCTCGTCCGTCAGTAAGTTCATTGTTTAAAAATCAAGGGATTTATAATGCTCTGCTAGGAGTCTTTCTCTTGTATGGTATTTATTTCTCACAGAATTTAGAAATTGTGACTATTTTTGTTTTATTTG
>CAKQBM010000296.1 GCA_934216185.1 uncultured Streptococcus sp.
AAAATTCCCGCAGAATCATAGCCACGGTATTCGAGCTTTTCAAGCCCTTGAATCAAAATATCAGTTGCATTTGTGTTCCCAACAACACCAACAATTCCACACATAATATATACGACACAGACCAGCTGTGCTTTCTCCTTAAAATTGGTATAGTCTGATTTCTCTTTTATAGAACCAGCAAAAACAGTATATACTTGTTTCTTTCGCTTGTCAAGAGTAAAAATTGGTATAGTTCAAATTAAGATCCTGTAAGCAAAAAACTCTGACCAATTAGGTTAATCAGTCAGAGTCCTTTTTAAAATCCATTATTATCGCTTAATTCCTTGAACCAGTACCCTGATTTTTTCAGACGACGTTCTTGCGTTTCTAAGTCTAGTTCGACCAAGCCATAGCGATTTTTATAGCTATTGAGCCATGACCAGCAATCAATAAAGGTCCAAATCAAGTAGCCCTTACAATTGGCTCCGTCTTCAATGGCACGGTGCAGTTCACGAAGATGACCTTTTACAAAGTCAATACGGTAATCATCTTGAATCATTCCATTCTCACGGAATTTTTCTTCCCCTTCAACACCCATACCATTCTCTGTCAACATCCACTCAATATTGCCATAATTTTCCTTGATATTTTGTGCAATGTCATAAATCCCTTGCTCATAAATCTCCCAGCCACGATGAGGATTGATTTTACGTCCAGGCATCACATAAGGCTCGTAAAAATGTTCTGGTAAGAGTGGGCTCTCTGGATGTTTCGCAAATCGAGGCGCCATAACACGCAAAGGTTGATAGTAATTGACACCAAGGAAGTCTACCGTATTGTCACGAATGACTTCCAACTCCTCCTCCGTAGCATCAGGCAAGAGACCGTATTCATGTAAGATTTCTACCAACTCCTGTGGATAATTCCCCAAAACAGACGGATCTAAGAAAGATTGGGCCTGAAAAAGGTCCGCAATACGAGCAGCCTTGACATCAGCAGGATGCTGGCTACGTGGATAAGCCGGTGTCAAGTTGAGGACAATCCCAATCTTGGAATCAGGCAAGAGTTCATGACAGGCCTTGACCGCTCGACTGCTGGCTAATTGTGTGTGATAGGCTACTTTAACCGCTGCCTCTGCATCCACCTTATGTGGATAATGGGCATCGTAAAAATAGCCAAATTCCACAGGAACGATGGGCTCGTTAAAGGTAATCCATTGATTCACTAGATCTCCATAAGTCTCAAAACAAAAACGAGCATAGTCTTCATAGGCTGAAACTGTCGCCTTATTTTCCCAACCATCACCAGCTTCTTGAAGAGCAAAAGGCAAATCAAAGTGGTAGAGATTGACTAACAGACGAATCCCCTTAGCCTTAATAGCCTCAAAAACCTTACGATAAAAATCCACACCTTGAGGGTTGACTTTTCCACAACCTTGTGGAAAAATCCGTGACCACTGGATAGAAGTCCGAAAAGCTGTGTGACCAGTTTCTAACAAGAGCTCAATATCCTGTTCCCAATTTTCATAAAAGGTCGATGTCTTATCTGGACCAATCCCATTATAGTAACGATGTGGCTCCACTTGGTACCAGTAATCCCAGAGATTATCTCCTTTACCATCACCAGCTACACGTCCTTCTGTCTGTGGCCCAGAAGTAGAGGATCCCCAGACAAAATCCTTTGGAAATCTTAGCAT
>CAKQBM010000297.1 GCA_934216185.1 uncultured Streptococcus sp.
GAAATGCTGGACATGGCTGGGATTGCTGCCAATGAAGTGACAGAAGAAACGGTTGGTTTCCAGATTGCTCCTCGTTTAAATGCCTTGGGGCGCTTAGACGATCCCAATCCTGCCATTGATTTGCTGACTGGGTTTGATGATGAAGAGGCGCATGAGATTGCTCTCATGATTCACCAAAAAAATGAAGAGCGCAAGGAAATCGTCCAGTCAATCTATGAAGAAGCTAAGACCATGGTGGATCCTGAGAAGAAGGTCCAAGTCTTGGCCAAGGAAGGTTGGAATCCTGGTGTTCTAGGAATCGTGGCTGGTCGTTTGTTGGAAGAACTAGGGCAGACAGTCATTGTTCTTAATATAGAAGATGGTCGTGCCAAGGGCAGTGCTCGTAGTGTGGAAGCGGTCGATATTTTTGAAGCCCTGGATCCCCATCGAGACCTCTTTATCGCCTTTGGTGGCCATGCTGGTGCAGCTGGGATGACGCTGGAAGTTGAGAAACTTTCAGATTTATCTCAAGTCTTGGAAGAGTATGTCCGTGAAAAAGGTGCAAATGCTAGTGGCAAGAATAAGTTAAACCTAGATGAAGAGTTGAATTTGGAGACTTTGAGTCTTGAAACAGTCAAGAACTTTGAGCGCTTGGCACCTTTTGGGATGGACAATCAGAAACCAGTCTTTTATATCAAGGATTTTCAGGTCGAAAGTGCCCGTACTATGGGAGCAGGCAATGCCCATCTTAAGCTGAAAATCTCTAAAGGTGAGGCTAGTTTTGAAGTGGTAGCCTTTGGACAAGGCAGATGGGCAACGGAGTTTGCTCAAACCAAGAATCTAGAGTTGGCAGTCAAGTTGTCTGTAAACCAATGGAATGGCCAAACCGCTCTCCGGTTGATGATGGTGGATGCGCGTGTAGAGGGGGTTCAACTCTTTAACATTCGTGGGAAGAATGCAGTCTTGCCAGAAGGGGTTCCAGTCTTGGATTTTGCTGGAGAAGTGCCGGATTTAGCGACTAGTGAAGCTGTTGTCGTAAAAACCATTCCTGAGGATATGACCCTGCTGAAAACCATTTTTCAGGAACAGCATTTCTCTGCGGTTTATTTCAAAAATGACATTGATAAGGCCTATTATCTGACAGGTTATGGAACTAGAGAGCAGTTTGCCAAATTGTACAAGACCATTTACCAGTTTCCAGAGTTTGATATTCGCTACAAGCTGAAAGACTTGGCAACTTATCTCAATATTCAACAAATCTTGCTGGTCAAGATGATTCAAGTATTTGAGGAGTTGGGATTTGTGACCATCAAAGATGGTGTTATGACAGTCAATAAAGAAGCGCCAAAGAGAGAGATAGGAGAAAGTCAGATTTACCAAAATCTCAAACAAACCGTCAAAGACCAAGAAATGATGGCGCTGGGTACCGTGCAAGAAATTTATGACTTTTTAATGGAAAAAGAGTAGACGTAGGAAAGAGTTGGGCAACCAGCTCTTTTTTGAAAATAAATCTTCATTTTGAAAATCATCAAAAAAATGGTATAATGGTAGGAAAAGATTCGGCTAAAAGTAATAGTGCTTTTAGAATAAGAGGGTAACCAACCCTATAATCAAGATAAATTAAGCTTTCGGAGGAAAAATGAGTAATATCAGTTTAACAACACTTGGTGGTGTCC
>CAKQBM010000298.1 GCA_934216185.1 uncultured Streptococcus sp.
CATAAACCATGGGAGAACTTAATTTTTCTCTAAAATAAATACCAAAGTCAGATTGTGAAAGGTAATAAATTTCTTTCAAAGTATAGACTACTTCTTTTTCTGTACTAACAACTTTTGAAATGGTCAAAAAACTTGGTAGCAACAAAATAATTAAGAATTTACGCATTCTTCCTTTCCTTTTCTTCTTGTAACCGCAATAATTGATTTTTATCAGCCAACTCTTCCAGCTTTTCATCTGATAAACTCAAAAATTGCTCAATTACGTCTAGTAAATTTTCCATTTTATCACCTTTGAAGCAAGTCAGGAATCGTATAAACTATTTCCCTCGACTTAGAATAATAGTACTTCGCTCGTGTATATTTGGCAGCATAATCCTCGTCTTTTAACTTGGTAGCAAATGCTGTCTCCTTATCCTTTTCATCACTCAAAGTCTGATACTGAGTTTGCAAGTCTGCTAGTTGCTGACGTCTTTGGAGTAATTGTTGATAGCTCTGCGCTAAATTAAAAGTTGGCAAGATAAATAATAGCATAATCAAAATCAGAACCCAACCCATGAAACGATTCCGTTTTTGTCGTTCTTTCATCAGGTAACGACGACGTTGATATTCATTTTGGATAAAAGAATTATTCAATTGTACAATATTTTTAGACATTTTCTTCTACCCGTGTTTCACTGATAATTTCATACATGCCTGCTGCATCTTCTTTTTTTGTACTATCTTTCATCTCTAGTACTTTGACAAGTAGCAACT
Organism: uncultured Streptococcus sp.; assembly: GCA_934216185.1. GTDB lineage: Bacteria > Bacillota > Bacilli > Lactobacillales > Streptococcaceae > Streptococcus. Next base: position 754 of record CAKQBM010000298.1, read on the forward strand.
TATTTCCAAAACGAATTTCAACTTGGTCATTAACTTTCAAATCCGTTGAACTTTTGGCCAAGATTCCATTCACCTTGATTCTGCCTTTATCTGCTACTTCTTTTGCGATTGTACGACGCTTGATAATTCGCGATACTTTTAAATATTTGTCTAATCTCATCCTTATTACCTCGACTTATTATTGTATCATTTTTATCTATTTTATAGAAGAAAAATATCAAATGGAATTTTCTTCCTTCGACTCTTTTATCTCTAATAAACTTTCTCCAAAAATCAGCAGACCTTCTAAAATTTCATAATCTTTCTTATTTTGGACATCAAATACAAGCTCCATTAATCCCTTATTCTCAGCGATGCCTGCTTTTAAGTTCGTTGCGGATAAAGCTTTAAAATAATCTTGAGCTAAAAACAGTCGTTGAGTGACTTTTTCAAATTGAACTGTAATTTTATTATCTTTTCTTTCCACACGTTGAACAAAGACCTTGTCCAAGTATGACTTTACTAAACCAATCTCTAAAAGATAGGCTACTACATCTGGGTATTCTCCAAAACGGTCTATCAACTCCTCTTGTAACTCTTCATAATTGACACGGTTGTCAATTTGACGAATTTTCTTGTAAATTTCAATCTTATGTCGTTGATCAGAAATATAAGTATCAGGAAGATAGGCATCAATTTGCAAAATCAACTCAGCATTCCCTTTGGTTCTTGTGTTAGCATTAGCATTACCGTTTCGTTTAGCAATAGCTTCCTCTAATAACTGCGAATACAATTCAAAACCAACAGAATCAATGAAACCAGACTGGGATTTTCCTAAAAGATTTCCTGCTCCGCGAATCGAAAGATCTCGCATTGCAATCTTAAATCCAGAGCCCAATTCTGTAAATCCTTTGAT
>CAKQBM010000299.1 GCA_934216185.1 uncultured Streptococcus sp.
GTACCTGTGTTAGGCAACTCTTTTTGACCTTCAACATATTTAGGTGTTGCTGGTTTAGCAGTTGTATCAGTTGCTACTGTTGCATCTGCTTGAGCTGGTGCCGCTGGTTGAGTTTGATTTGGTGTTGCTGGTTGTCCTGGTTCTGCTGGAGCTGTTGGAGCTGCAGGTTGTTCAGGAGCAGTTGGTCCAGCAGGTTGTGGCGTTGCCACTTTCTTGTAGTGGTGTACAAGATTTCCATTTGGATCTTTTGTAGTTGTTTGGTATTCATATCCAGAAACAGCCTTAGGAGCTTGTGCGCCGTTTTCGCTTGGAGAAATAGTTTTACCATTTTCATCTACATAGTAAGTCACAACTTGATCAGACTGAACTGGTGCCGGGATAAGATCTGTAGACTCTTTAGGAGTTACTTTTACTGGTACTTCTAGTTCGATAACTTCTCCAGTTGGTAATTTCACCTTCACTTTAACAGCTGTTTTATTTCCAGGCGTTTCAGTTGTTGGGATTTCTCCGACTTCAACAATTTCCCATCCTGATTCTTTAGGAATGTTGATGTGTTTCTTCACATCATCTGGTGTAATTGTTGATCCTTGAGGTACAACGATTGGAGTTACAGTTGGAGTAGCAATTACTGGTACTTGAACTTTAATGATCTTGCCATTTGGTAATTTAACAGTCACTGTTGCTGATGGTCTTACACCTGCAGGGAATGTTTCAGGAAGTTCTGGTTCCCCTACGATTTCCCATCCAGTTACTCCTGGGATTTCGATGTGTTTTTCTACATCTTCTTTAGTTAATTTAGTTCTTTCTGGAACAATGATTGGTGTTACTTTTGGTTCTACCACATTTACTACTACAGGAACTCGTACAATTTCTTTACCATCTTTATCCTTAACGATAACAACAGCTTCTTTTTTACCTGGTTTAGAAGTATCTACTGGTGTATCGTATTCGAATGTAGCTCCTTCTGGGTAATTTCCTGGTGTAATGTTATCTTTTGGATCTGGTTTATCACCTTTTGGTACAAGTTGTTCTTTACCTTCAACCACTGTTACTGGTACTTTAACTGTTGTTTTGTACTCTTTACCATTGACAGTGTAAATCACTGGTACTTCTACTTCTCCAACTTTTCCTGGTTCTGAAGTTTTTGGTACTGTAACATTTGTTAAATCAACTTTAACAGTTGCTCCATCAGGAAGTTTTTTCTTAAATTCTTCGTTGTTGATTGCATTTTCTGCATCTTTACCAACTTTATCTTTTAATTCTTTCTCTGAAAGGTCTTTTGGTACAATGACTGAACCTGCTGTTGGTTTTGGTAATACTGTTACTGGAACTTTAACGTTTTCTTTGAATTTACCATTTTCATAAGTTACTGGTACTTCTACTTCAACGTCTTTATCCCCTGCTTTACCTACTGTAGATGGAACTTTTGTAGGGTCTCCTACTGTTCCACCTTCTCCAGGTGTAATACCTTTCTTAACATCTTCAGTACTTGGTGTATCACCTTCAAATACTACTACTTCTGGTGGAGTTGAAGATACAACATTTACCGGTACTTCAATCACTTTAGTGATTTTGTTTCCATCTTTGTCTTTGTATTCAACTGTTACAGTTGCTGGTGTTTGTAC
>CAKQBM010000300.1 GCA_934216185.1 uncultured Streptococcus sp.
ATAGCAATACTATCACTTCCGCGCGTTCTGAGATAGCTAGCAACATCAAATGTCCGACTAGTCACTCGTGAGGTGAAATTTTTAGTATCCAGCATCATACCAGCCATCAAGACACTTGCTTGCATACGACTCAAACGATTTTTCTTAGAATTCTGGAACTGAATCAATTCCGTTACCAACTCACTGGCACTGCTTGCACCACTTTCGATATAAGTGATAACTGCATTGTCTGGAAAATCCTGATCCCTTCGATGGTGGTCAATAACGATGGTCTGTGTAAACAAATCATAAAATTCTTTTGATAATGTTAAGGCTGTCTTTGAATGGTCTACAAGAATCAACAAAGAACGATTGGTCACCATCCCCATTGCATCCTTAACAGACAACAACTTCGTAACTCCTTCTTTTTCTAAGAATGAAACAGCTCGTTCAATATCTGGAGACATTTGTTCTTCATCATAAAGAGCATAGCTATTTTCAATCACATTGCTGGCGAACAACTGCATACCTACAGCAGAGCCCAAGGCATCCATATCAAGGTTTTTGTGACCAACTACAAAAACCTGATCTACACTTCTAATTTTATCTGAAATAGCTGTCATCATAGCGCGCGTACGTGTCCTTGTACGCTTGATTGACGCCGCAGATCCACCACCAAAATAAACGGGATTTTTCGTTTCGTCATTCTCCTTGACAACCACTTGGTCGCCACCACGCACTTCAGCCAAGTTTAAGTTGAGCAATGCAACTTTCCCTATCTCATCATGATTTCCATCACCATAAGAAAATCCCATACTTAAGGTCAAAGGCAACTGTCTCTGTTTCGACTCTTCTCTGAAAGCATCAATAACAGAAAATTTATCATTCATCAATCCCTCAAGTACCGTGTAGTCCGTAAATAAATAAAAACGGTCCATACTCACTCGACGAGAGAACATGGCATGCTTCCCAGCAAATTCTGAAACAAAATTGGCTACAAAACTATTGATATGACTGATATCAGACTCTGATGTTTCATCTTCTAAATCATCGTAGTTGTCAACGGAAACGATCCCAATCACAGGCCGACTCGTTACTAACTCAACAGTCGCTTCGTATTCTCCAGACACATCAAAGAAGTAAAGAACTCCAGATACCTTATCCATATGAACCGAATAACGGGTCTCCCCCAAGGTAGCGTAAGAACCTGGGTTTCCCACAGAAGCCTTGATAATTGTTTGAATTAATACCACATCAATCTCGCCCACTTCATTAGTCAAAATCAATTCAGCATAAGGATTAAACCATTCAACTTCACCTGACGACAAGTCTAATTTAATAACTCCAACAGGCATCTGTTCTAACAAGGTTGTCAAACTTTCTTCAGCTTGGTGGTTTACATACTGGATTTGTTCTACTTCACTCCTTGAGTAGTAGTCTCTCTGATGGATGAATAGTAAAATATATGAACCCAAAATAAGTAGCAAAAGAAATAGCGTTACCAGTGTATTCGTTACAAAAACAAGTTGCACAGATAGCACTCCGAACGCCACTATTCCTAATATTAAGGGGAAAATAGGACTTACATAAAATTTTTTCATTCCAAACCTCTTGGCACCCATTATACCATAATAAC
>CAKQBM010000301.1 GCA_934216185.1 uncultured Streptococcus sp.
TCGGAAACGGAGAGTTCTTGGTCATTACTGACTACGGTACTGGAAACCCATATAACTCCATGACCCCTCTTGTTACCGGTGAAATAGGTGAAGACTTGGCCTTTTATCTGACTGAAAGCCAACAAACGCCTTCAGCAGTTGGACTCAATGTACTTTTAGACGAAAACGACGAGGTCAAGGTCGCAGGCGGTTTCCTTGTTCAAGTTTTACCAGATGCTAAAGAAGAAGAGATTGCTCGCTTTGAAAAACGTATCCAAGATATGCCTGCTATCTCAACACTTCTTGAAAGCGAAGACCATATTGAAGCCCTTCTCAAGGCAATCTATGGTGATGAACCATACAAACGCCTTTCTGAAGAAGAACTCCGTTTCCAATGCGACTGTAACAAAGAGCGCTTCATGAAAGCACTAGCGAGTCTGCCAAGTTCGGACCTGAAAAAAATGAAAGAAGAAGACCACGGGGCAGAAATCACTTGTCAATTCTGCCAAGCCACTTACAATTTTGACGAAAAGGACTTGGAGGAACTCATTCGTGACAAATCTTAATACACCCTTTATGATTGGCAACGTTGAGATTCCCAATCGGACAGTGCTTGCACCCATGGCTGGCGTAACCAACTCAGCCTTTCGTACTATTGCAAAAGAACTCGGAGCTGGACTCGTTGTCATGGAAATGGTCTCTGACAAGGGTATCCAATACAACAATGAAAAGACTCTTCATATGCTTCACATCGATGAGGGAGAAAACCCAGTTTCTATCCAACTTTTCGGAAGCGACGAAGATAGCCTCGCACGCGCAGCAGAATTTATCCAAGAAAACACCAAGACCGATATCGTCGATATCAACATGGGCTGCCCAGTGAATAAAATCGTCAAGAACGAGGCTGGTGCTATGTGGCTCAAGGACCCAGATAAGATTTACTCTATCATTAACAAGGTTCAGTCTGTCCTTGATATTCCTCTCACTGTCAAAATGCGTACAGGCTGGTCTGACCCATCCTTAGCAGTAGAAAACGCCCTCGCCGCTGAAGCTGCAGGAGTTTCTGCCCTTGCCATGCACGGTCGTACCCGTGAGCAAATGTATACTGGTCACGCTGATCTTGAGACCCTTCACAAGGTTGCGCAAGCTCTTACTAAGATTCCATTTATCGCCAACGGTGACATTCGCACTGTCCAAGATGCCAAGCAACGCATCGAAGAAGTCGGTGCTGATGCTGTTATGATTGGACGAGCCGCTATGGGAAATCCCTACCTCTTCAACCAAATCAATCATTATTTTGAAACGGGAGAAATCCTGCCTGATTTGACCTTTGAAGATAAAATGAAAATCGCCTATGAGCATTTGAAACGCTTGATTGATCTTAAGGGAGAAAAAATTGCTGTCCGTGAATTTCGAGGGCTTGCTCCTCACTACCTGCGTGGGACATCAGGAGCTGCTAAACTTCGCGGAGCTATCTCTCAAGCAAATACCTTAGCTGAAATTGAAGAATTATTACAGCTAAACCATGCATAACATACCTATCTATAGAAAAAACGGCAAGACTCAACAATTGAGCTTTGCCGTTTTTTCTATAAATTGTCGTCTTGCAGACCTAATTGTTTCACTCTAGCAG
>CAKQBM010000302.1 GCA_934216185.1 uncultured Streptococcus sp.
GAAGAATTACCAGTGATTGATGAGCTTGAGATTCAAGCCCAAGAAAGCCAATTATTTGGTGAAAGGATAGAAGAAGATGAGAATCAATAAGTATATTGCCCACGCAGGTGTGGCCAGTAGGAGAAAAGCAGAAGAGCTGATCAAGCAAGGTTTGGTGACGGTTAACGGCCAGGTGGTACGTGAACTAGCAACGACCATCAAGTCAGGCGACAAGGTCGAAGTTGAAGGCCAGCCTATCTACAACGAAGAAAAGGTCTACTATCTGCTTAACAAACCACGCGGTGTCATTTCCAGTGTGACAGATGACAAGGGCCGCAAGACGGTTGTCGACCTCTTGCCCAACGTGAAAGAGCGCATCTACCCTGTAGGTCGTTTGGACTGGGATACATCAGGAGTCTTGATTTTGACCAATGATGGGGATTTTACGGATGAAATGATTCACCCTCGTAATGAGATTGACAAGGTTTATGTCGCGCGTGTTAAAGGTGTGGCCAATAAGGACAATCTCCGCCCCTTGACCCGTGGACTTGAGATTGATGGTAAGAAAACAAAGCCGGCTGTCTATGAGATTCTCAAAGTGGACCCAGTTAAAAACCGCTCTGTGGTGCAGTTGACTATCCATGAAGGGCGTAACCACCAGGTTAAAAAGATGTTTGAAGCTGTCGGTCTCCAAGTGGACAAGTTGTCACGGACTCGTTTCGGACATCTAGACTTGACAGGACTCCGTCCAGGAGAATCCCGTCGTCTTAATAAAAAAGAAATCAGCCAACTACACACCATGGCTGTAACCAAGAAATAATGAAACGAATTTTAATAGCGCCTGTGCGCTTTTACCAACGGTTTATCTCGCCAGCCTTTCCACCCTCTTGTCGCTTTGAGCCTACCTGTTCAAACTATATGATTCAGGCTATTGAAAAACATGGCTTCAAGGGTGTTTTGATGGGCTTGGCTCGGATTTTACGTTGCCATCCCTGGTCGAAAACAGGTAAGGACCCCGTACCGGATCATTTTTCTTTAAAGAGAAATGCAAAATAATACTCAATGAAAATCAAAGAGCAAACTAGGAAACTAGCCGCAGGTTGCTCAAAACACTGTTTTGAGGTTGTAGATGAAACTGACGAAGTCAGCTCAAAACATGGTTTTGAGGTTGTGGATAGAACTGACGAAGTCAGTAACCATACATAAGGAAAGGCGACGTTGACGTGCTTTGAAGAGATTTTCGAAGAGTATAAATTGGATTCTAATATATAAAACACAGATAGATGATACTTGGTATTTATCAAGTGCCATCTATCTGTGTTTTTATTTATGATTGATGTTTCTGCTATTTATTCCAAAATGTTTTTGCCTTCTTTAACACGCCAATGATAATCCGATAAAATAATATCTTCGAGGGAGTAGCTAGCCTTCCAATCAAGATATTTTTTAGCTTTTGATGCGTCTGCTAGGACGCTAGCTGGGTCACCAGCACGGCGAGCAACAATTTCGTGTGGTATTTTTTGATTCAGTAGTTCTTCAGCAGTTTTAAAGATTTCTTTGACGGTATAGCCTTTCTCAGTTCCTAAGTTAAAGATTTGAGAAGAACTGTTTTCTTGAAAGAGGTAATTCAT
>CAKQBM010000303.1 GCA_934216185.1 uncultured Streptococcus sp.
ACAAAGTCATTGATATCTGCATCGCGATCGTTTGTCAATTCGCGAAGAGTCAAGACACCTTCAACACCAGTTCCAGAGATTGCAACGTTAGCTTGAGTCGCATCAACTGTCAATACTTCAGCACTAACAACATCACCAGTCTCAACTTGGCTAACGCTATTTAGCAAATCTTCAAATTCGTTCATCTAAAAAATCCTCCAACAATCAAGTTTTTCTTAAACTTGACATACTTATAATTTTTTTCCTAAGCACCCGCAAGGACATGTTCATATCGTTCACGTCTTTCAATTATAAAAATAAAATACCCTAAGATATTTTGATTTTTATCTTGATTATTACCTAAGAACTGGGGTAGCTGGATTCGAACCAACGCATGAGGGAGTCAAAGTCCCTTGCCTTACCGCTTGGCTATACCCCATTAATAAGATGGAGAGAGAGGGATTCGAACCCCCGAACCCGAAGGAGCGGATTTACAGTCCGCCGCGTTTAGCCTCTTCGCTATCTCTCCTACAATCAACATGAACCATTATATCATGAAAATTTCAAAAAAACAAGACTTATTTTGCTAAATTATAATTTTCAATCAAAATTTCCACAGCTTTTTCCAATTTTTTATAAAAACTATCGACATTCCCATTCTTTATGATGGCAAATTGTCCATCTAATTCGGCAATTTCTCCGATAACTTTTTTGCCAATGGTCAATACATAACCTTCAAAGCTATCTTTTCCTACACTAACTTTGGCATCTGCCACTTGAATTTCGATTTTCTTATCTTTCTTACTCATTTCATACCTCTCTTCACTTTTTCTATTTTACAAGAAAATCCAAAAACTAGCAAGAAAAAACTCTATATCATTCCGTGTCTGATATAGAGTTTTCTGCTTTATTTAATGTGTTTTTCTAGTTCTTTTTGGTACTTACCGTTTGATTCCAATTTTTCTTTTTGCCATTTTTTCAGTGCTTCTTCATATTCTTTTGTTGTAACAATATCTTTTTGCAATTTCATTCCTTTAAAGATATATGGGTCACCCTTAATACCAACTTGTGAGTATGGTTTTGAGAATGGCACGACATTACTTACAACTGGAGAACCACCAGATGAGGCTGTCGGCATCAATAGTGAACTATCTGTCAACCAAGCTTGAGCCTTGGCATATTTTTCATAGCGTTCTTCAAGATTTGTAGTTTCTGAATCGGCATCATCCAATAATTTCTTATATTGGTCCAAACCAAGTTTAGCTACAACATCCTTATCTTTTCCTTTAGTGATACCAAGGTGTTTCATAGCAGAACCTGATTTAGGATCCATGATAGTTAAATAAGATGCTGGGTCTTGATAGCTTGGAGCCCATCCTGTACTGTTCAAATCATAGTCTTTTTGAGAAGGAACACGCGCTTGAGAAGTGATTGTTTCCTTTTCATTATCTGTCATTTGAAGAACATCGATGACGACATTTTCAGCACCAAGAGTTGATTCGATAGACTGTTTGAAAGAGTTACTTTGTTGAACAGCGATGGTATCTGTTTGTTCAACTGGGACATCCAAGTGAATTGGGAAAGTTACCCCTTTAGATTCCAAGTCTTTCTTAGCTTTTTC
>CAKQBM010000304.1 GCA_934216185.1 uncultured Streptococcus sp.
CCCCAAAGAGTAATCTCATCCTTGGCAAAGATATCGACACGGTCATCAGCTACTAAGCGATGACCACGTTTGACAAGTTCCAGACCTGTCTCACTCTTACCGATGCCACTATCGCCTTGAATCAAAACACCCATACCATAGATATCCATCAAAACACCGTGCACACTGGTCCGTTCTGCCAAACGTGAATCCAGATAACTAGATAACTCTCCAGATAAACGACTGGTTGCCGTACGGCTGGTTAAAATGGCAATCTTACATTCTCTGGCTGCCTTTAGCATCTCCTCTGGAACCACCAAACCACGAGCAACAATGACCGCAGGTGTCTCAGGTAGAAACATTTTTTTCAAGACTTGGTAACGGTTGTGAGAGGACATCGAAACGAGATAGGACCACTCCTTCATTCCCAAGAGCTGGATTCGCTCAGGCGTATAATAGTCAAAATAGCCCGTCATTTCAAGACCAGGTCGCGTAATGTCCGCAGTATTAATTTCCTTTTCAAGTAATTCTGGTTCGCCATAGACAATGTCTAGTCTAAGCTTTTCAATCACTTCTTTTACTAAAACCGACATCATTTCCTCCTTCAAATGAGTTCTTCTCTCTATTATATCAAATTATAGGAGGATATTTCAGATTTTTGCAGGCTTTGAAGTATTTATTTAAAAGAAAAAGACTAGATTTCTCTAGCCTTTCATTTCTAATTAGAATTTTTTACGTTTACGAGCTGCTTCTGATTTACGTTTACGTTTTACAGAAGGTTTTTCATAGAATTCACGTTTGCGTGTTTCTTGAAGAGTACCAGCTTTAGTAACCGCACGTTTGAAACGACGAAGTGCGTCGTCAAGAGATTCATTCTTACGTACTACTGTTTTAGACATTTTTTTCACTCCCTTCAAGTTCAAGATCTATTCTATTCTACACGCAAAAGTAATAATTGTCAAGAAAAATGCGGTTTAATTTTGATTTTTTCTTCCATTTATACAAGTCTTGAAAGCATTAAATAGAAAAACTGAAGGGTGCTGCTTTTTTATTTTTCAAGTAAGCTGAGCGCTTCAGCATCTGCAATAATCGTCACATCTGGGTGGTTTTGTAGGCTACTTGCTGGTAGGTTCTCAGTCACTGGACCAGACACTGTTCCAGCTATGGCTTCTGCTTTCGACTCACCGTAAGCAAAGAGAATAATTGACTTGGCATCTAAGATATTCTTAATCCCCATTGAAATGGCTTGGGTTGGGACGTCTTCAATCTTGTCAAAGAAACGTGCGTTTGCTTCGATAGTAGACTGGTCCAGTTCGACTAGATGCGTTTGACTGTCAAATGGAGTACCAGGTTCATTAAATCCGATATGTCCATTGCGACCAATTCCCAAGATTTGCAAATCAACAGGATGGTCAGCCAAAATTTGATTGTAGCGTTCTACCTCAGCTTCAGCATTGTCCTTAACACCACGTGGCAAGAAGCTTTCTTTAAATGGTTTTTGGTTAAACAAGTTTTCCTGCATGAAGTGACGGTAAGACTGTGGGTTGTCTCCATCAAGTCCTACATACTCATCAAGGTTGACACTGGTTATATTTGAAAAATCA
>CAKQBM010000305.1 GCA_934216185.1 uncultured Streptococcus sp.
GAAGCTAAAAAATTGGGAATCCCAGTTGTAGCGATGGTTGACACAAACACTGATCCAGATGATATCGATGTAATCATTCCAGCTAACGATGACGCTATCCGAGCTGTTAAATTGATTACAGCTAAATTGGCTGACGCTATCATCGAAGGACGTCAAGGTGAGGATGCAGTAGCAGTTGAAGCAGAATTTGCAGCTTCAGAAACTCAAGCAGATTCAATTGAAGAAATCGTTGAAGTTGTAGAAGGCGACAATGCTTAATTCATAATAAATAGTAATTACCTAGGAGGGCGGGGCTTAGCCCGGCTCTCCTATTTTAAAAAATATAGGAGAATCAAAATGGCAGAAATTACAGCTAAACTTGTTAAAGAGTTGCGTGAAAAATCTGGTGCTGGTGTTATGGACGCTAAAAAAGCATTGGTTGAAGTGGAAGGCGATATCGAAAAAGCGATTGAATTGCTTCGCGAAAAAGGTATGGCAAAAGCAGCTAAGAAAGCTGACCGTGTTGCTGCAGAAGGTTTGACTGGTGTTTATGTTGACGGTAACATTGCAGCAGTTGTTGAAGTAAATGCTGAAACTGACTTCGTTGCGAAAAACGCTCAATTTGTTGAGTTGGTAAATGCAACAGCTAAAGCAATCGTTGAAGGAAAACCAGCTAATAATGAGGAAGCACTTGCTTTGACTATGCCTTCAGGTGAAACTCTTGAAGCTGCATACGTATCTGCAACAGCGACTATCGGAGAAAAAATCTCATTCCGTCGCTTTGCTTTGATTGAAAAAACAGATGCACAACACTTCGGAGCATACCAACACAACGGTGGACGTATCGGTGTTATCTCTGTAATCGAAGGTGGAGACGAAGCACTTGCTAAACAAATTTCAATGCATATCGCTGCTATGAAACCAACAGTTCTTTCATACAAAGAATTGGATGAGCAATTCGTTAAAGATGAGTTGGCACAATTGAACCACGTAATCGACCAAGACAACGAAAGCCGTGCAATGGTTAACAAACCAGCTCTTCCACACTTGAAGTATGGATCAAAAGCTCAATTGACTGATGAAGTGATTGCTCAAGCTGAAGCTGACATCAAAGCTGAGTTGGCTGCAGAAGGCAAACCAGAAAAAATCTGGGACAAAATCATCCCAGGTAAAATGGATCGCTTCATGCTTGACAACACTAAAGTTGACCAAGCTTACACACTTCTTGCACAAGTATACATTATGGATGACAGCAAGACAGTTGAAGCATACCTTGAGTCAGTTAACGCTTCAGTAGTTGAGTTCGCTCGCTTTGAAGTTGGTGAAGGTATTGAGAAAGCTGCAAACGACTTTGAAGCTGAAGTTGCAGCTACAATGGCAGCAGCCCTGAATAACTAACTATAGAAAGGAAGTAAATTTGCTTCCTTTTTCTATGCAGTCGATCCCTATAGGGAGAGCTTTCTATTTTCAAGGTAAAAATAAAAAGCCCTATAATAAGGGCCAATTGTATTTAGGAGACTAAACTTCAAATTCATAGAGTGCTGTAGAGAGATAACGTTCACCGTTATCTGGTGCTAGAGCAAGGACTTTTTTACCTGT
>CAKQBM010000306.1 GCA_934216185.1 uncultured Streptococcus sp.
ACCACGGAATTCACGGACAGCAATCATCTCACCTTTAAGGTCCACCAAACGTTTGAGGTGGTCTTCAGCGATGTCCAACTTCTTATCAAATGGAAGCTCTGGCAACTCCTCCCCAGTTTCGAAGAAGTGATTGATTTGCGTGAAAATGTATGGATTGTTCATAGCTGCACGACCCACCATAACGGCATCGACACCAAGTTCTTCAATCATGAGCTTAGCATCTTGAACGCTACGAACATCGCCATTTCCAATAAATGGAATCTTAGTGATAGCCTTAGCAACACGAGCCAGAGTCTCATGATCACAGTGACCTGTGTACATCTGCTCACGGGTACGACCATGCATGGCAAGGGCAGAAACACCTGCGGACTCAGCTGCAAGAGCGTTTTCTACAGCCAAATCACTGTCTGACCAACCCGTACGCATCTTAACAGTCAAAGGAATATCAAGTACTGACGTTACTTCCTTGACAATGTGGTAAATCTTATCTGGATCTTTGAGCCACTTGGCACCAGCTTCATTTTTGACGACCTTATTTACCGGACAACCCATGTTGATATCAACAATATCAGCCTTGGTATTGGTCTGAATAAAGTCAGCTGCACGCTTCAAACCTTCAGCATCACCACCGAAAAGCTGGATAGACATTGGATGTTCATTCTCATCAATATGAAGCATGTGGAGGGTCTTCTCATTATTGTAGAGGAGCCCTTTTTCAGAAATCATCTCCATCACCACAAGACCAGCACCAAACTCCTTTGCAATAGTACGGAAGGCTGAGTTGGTCACACCTGCCATAGGAGCTAGTACTGTACGATGAGGAATCTCCACATTCCCAATCATGAAGGACGAATTAAGTTTAGTCATTGATGAGTTCCTCCAGGTCAGCTTCTGAAAATTCATACTTGTTTTGGCAGAATTGGCAGACGATTTCAGCACCGTGATCTTCATCTTTAATAGCTTGAAGTTCATCCTTACCTAGACTCAAGAGAGCATTTTCAAAGCGTTCACGTGAGCAATCGCACTCAAAGCTAAGCTCCTCTTCAGACAAACGTTTGAAAGGCTCATCCCCATAGATAGCATGCAGAAGCGCTTCAATATGGTCATCAGATTCCAATAGTGTTGAAATGGCAGGCATCTCTTGGATGCGTTTTTCATAACGAGCGATTTCTTCCTCGCTGGCACCAGGCAAGACCTGAAGCATAAAGCCACCGGCAACCTTGACCTTGTCCTCCTCGTCAAGAAGAACATTAAGACCAACAGCAGATGGGGTTTGCTCAGACTCTGTTAAATAATAGGCAAAATCTTCACCAATTTCACCAGAAATAAGTGGTGTTGATGACGTGTAAGGATTACCAGTTCCATAATCGATGATTGAAACAAACTGACCTTGTCCCATGAAAGGACCAACTAAGACTTCACCGGTCGCTGTTTTCTTGATGTCTACACCTGGATTTTGGATGTAGCCCTTAACATGCCCCTTGGTATCGGCTACAGAGATGATATGTCCAAAAGAGCTGTTTCCGATAACCTTTACCGTAATCTTGCTATCACCTTTTTGGTTAGCAGCCAAGAT
>CAKQBM010000307.1 GCA_934216185.1 uncultured Streptococcus sp.
TTGAAGGTACTGTCGAAGACTGGGTAGAGCGCTTTGGTGCGAGTATATCTTTTGACCAGAAATTAGCTAAATTTGATTTGATTGGTTCTTTAGCCCATGTTCAGATGTTGGGTCAGACGGGTATTTTGAGTTTGAAGGAGTCAGAAAAGATTCAAGAAGGTTTGAAAGAGCTTTTAGAAGAGCTAGAGGCAGGCCAACTTGACTTTGATATCGCAAACGAAGATATTCATATGAATATGGAAGTGTTGTTGACAGAAAAAATTGGTCCCCTTGCAGGGAAGTTACATACAGCTCGTTCTCGAAATGACCAAGTTGCGACAGATATGCACTTGTATCTCAAGGAGCAACTAGGCCATGTCCTAGATAAACTGGCTCATCTCAAGGGTGTTTTATTAGACTTGGCGGAAAATCATGTGGAGACGATTATGCCGGGCTACACCCATCTGCAACATGCCCAGCCTATTAGTTTTGCCCACCACCTGATGGCTTACTACAATATGTTTCAGAGAGACAGTGAACGCTTTGAATTTAACCAGCAGCATACAGACCTATGCCCTCTAGGTGCGGCAGCTTTGGCAGGGACGACTTTCCCCATTGATCGCCAATTGTCTAGCGATTTGTTGAAGTTTAAGCAACCTTATACAAATTCTTTGGATGCTGTTAGTGACCGCGATTTTATCTTAGAATTTCTATCCAATGCCAGCATACTCATGATGCACATGAGTCGTTTTTGTGAAGAAATAATCAATTGGTGTAGCTTTGAGTACCAATTCATTACCTTGTCAGATACGTTTACAACAGGTTCCTCTATTATGCCCCAAAAGAAAAATCCAGATATGGCTGAGTTGATTCGAGGAAAGACTGGTAGAGTTTATGGGAATCTATTTGGACTATTGACAGTGATGAAATCCTTGCCTTTAGCTTATAATAAGGATTTGCAAGAGGATAAGGAAGGAATGTTTGACACGGTCGAAACGATTTTAAATTCCCTTGATGTGTTGGCAGGTATGTTATCTAGCTTGCAGGTAAACAAGGAAAAAATGCAAGAGTCGACAGAGAAGGACTTTTCAAATGCGACTGAGTTGGCAGATTATTTGGCAGGGAAAGGCTTGCCATTTAGAGAAGCTCATGAGGTTGTGGGAAGATTAGTGCTAGACTCTATCAAGTCTGCTAAAAATATTCAAGATTGGACTTTGGAGGAATTACAAACCTATCATTCTCTTATTTCCGAGGATATTTATGTCTACTTGCAACCTAAGACTGCTGTTCAAAGACGAAATTCCTTGGGAGGTACAGGATTTGACCAAGTGAAATACCAGATTGAAGTCGCTAAGAAAGCGAATGAAGCTAGAAAGTGCTAGATTGATAGGTTTAGAACAAGAGGTTGGTAGATTATCAGCCTCTTTCTTGTCTTCTCTAACCAAGCATGTTATAATGAATACTGCTCAAGCGACCTTCAATCGTTAAGCACACACGACCTTCAATCGTGAATAAACGAATAGATGGGAGACTTACCATGAGTGATAACTCTAAAACACGTGT
>CAKQBM010000308.1 GCA_934216185.1 uncultured Streptococcus sp.
GCACGTTGTTTAGTTGGCAAGAAGGCCATTTGAACAGCTTCGTAGTTGTACTTATCAGTCATGTAGTGGATGATGTTCAAAGCATCTACGTAAGTATCAGTCAACCAGTCAAGAGATTTTTCAAAGTTTTCTTTAACTGATTCGAATTCAAGAACTTCGTCACGGATTGGTTCGATGTCAAATACTTTGTAGTCTTTGTGAACATCGTCGTAACCACCGTTCAAACCAGTAAGAAGGGCTTTCAATACGTTTACACGAGCACCGAAGTACTGGATGTTGTGGCGTTGTTCTTCATTTTCTGGGTCAAGTGGAGACACACAGCATGAGATACAACTCATTTCACCATATCCGTCTTTAGCCATTGTTGTAACACCTTCATATTGGATTGAAGAGTGTTTGTGGCTCATATGCATACAGTAGCGACGGAAGTTGTATGGCAATTTATCAGTCCAAAGAACTGTCAAGTTTGGTTCTGGAGAGTTACCGATGTTGTCAAGAGTGTTCAAGAAACGGTAGTCCATCTTAGTAACACGGTGACGACCGTCGTTACCCATACCAGCCATAGAAGTTGTGATGAAAGTTGGGTCACCTGAGTACAATTGGTCGTAAGCTTTTGTACGAGCAAATTTAACTGTACGAAGTTTCATAACGAAATCATCAACGAATTCTTGGATTTCTGATTCAGTAAATGTACCACGAGCAAGGTCACGTTCTGCAAAGATGTCCAATACAATTGGCACACGACCTAGAGATGTAGCAGCACCGTTGATAACACGGCAGACAGACATGAAGGCGATGTTAACCCATTGGATTGCTTCTTTAACGTTCATCGCTGGTTTGCGAACGTCAACTCCATAAAGGTCACCCAAGCGAACAACTTGTTGCAATGCTTGGTATTGAAGATTGATTTCTTCACGAAGACGGATTGTTTCTTCATCGATTTCTTCGACTGCATTCCAGTCGTTTACTTTTTCTTGCATCAAGTAATCTGCACCGTAAAGAGCAAGACGTGCGTAAACACCGATGATACGTCCGCGTGAGTATGCATCTGGAAGACCAGTTACAGTGTGTGCGTGACGAGCACGACGGATATTTGAAGTGTAGGCACGGAAGATACCGTCGTTAACCGTTGTTACATATTTAGTGAAGATTTCGTGAACAGCTGGGTCTGGTTCGTATCCATTTTCTTTCAAAGTAGTTTCAGCCATACGGATACCACCTTTTGGCATGAAGTTCAATTTGAAGAGTTCGTCATTTTGGATACCAAAGATAACTTCATTTTCTTTGTCGATAAATCCAGCAGGGATATCAGCGATAGATGTTGGACGAGTGTCCATTGGGAAACGAGTTTCTTCGTAGTGAGCCTTAGTTTCTTCTACAATTTTTTTGATGTGAAGTGAACGTTCTGTTGGTCCTGCAAGGAAGCTTTCGTCTCCATCGTAAGGTGTGTAGTTAGCTTGTACGAAGCGTGATACACTTGCTTTTTCTTTCCAATCTACGCCTTTGAAGCCTTCCCAAGCTTT
>CAKQBM010000309.1 GCA_934216185.1 uncultured Streptococcus sp.
CCAGTCCCAAAAGCGACTTCCTTATCTGTAAGAATGGTCTTTTTACCATCATACCACCATTTTTTCCCGTTCCAAGTTCTGTTAGAATGAGTCAACATATTTACTCCGAGAACGATTAGAACTCCTGCCCAGAATAGTGACTGATTTGGAATCGGTAAAATATCATAAAAGTGGTTAGCAATCATTAAGGCTACTAAAGCTGTAAAAGAGGCTGAAGTTAAGTGGCGACGTAACAAAGCTCCAACTGATTGGTAGACAAAAAAAGCAATACCGAACAAGGGCCAAATGTGCCCTCCCAGAGAAGGGACTCCAAAATTCCCCTGCAATAATACTAAAGCCGCCAAAATAAGCAACACAATACCAAATGCTTTCTTTTTCATGTTCTTACCTCATGTTTCTTAGATTTTCTTTTAGGAGGGATTGGTAATGTCGTGAGACATGAACCTCCTTATGGGTCTGATAAAAGGAAATGGTGCCCGTTCCTGAAAAGGACTTGTCCACCGAGTAAACCTGACGGATATTTGCAATAGTCGACTTGGATACCCGACTAAAATAGCGAGGAAGGATAGACTCTAACTCATAGAGTTTGAGCCGAACTTCGTAGGCATCTTTATGGGTATGGGCATAAATCTTGCTCCCTTCTGTCTCAAAGAAGAGAATTTCTGACAAGTCCAGATAATATTCACCTGTTCCCTTGTAAAAAATCAACCTAGGAGACTTGGACTCTTGCAAGAGCCGCTGTAAATCCGCAATCTCATCTGTCAAAGCCGCTGCCTTGATAACAATTTCAGTTTCCTCTAAATTGCTGTCAATTTCGATTCGTAACTTCATTCCATCTCCTTTCTGACTCTACTATATCAAAGCTAAAATAAGAAAACAAGAGCAAAAAAGCAAGTGGTTACTTTAGACCCGTAAGTGGTTGTAAGGCTACCTTAACTTACAGGTCAACATAGAAAGAAAATCACACCCCACACAAGACCACAAATATAGCCAACCACTACATCCTTGGGAAAATGCACTCCACCTAAGACTCTCACTAGACCGAGGAGGGCTGACAAGACCAACAAGATAACCCCTACAGATAAACTAGCGTGTAAGCAAGCCATGGAGATAATGCTTGCTGAAAAGACATGACGACTGGGCATTGACTGACCAGGACTATCTCTGTCAAGCAAGGGTTTAATATCCCATTCCTCATAAGGCCTAGGGGCATTGATTTTCTTACGAAGAAAGGACAAAATCACAAAACCTGACGCAGGGATAAACACATAGATCAAGACCTGTTTCCCAAGTCCTTGTTGGAGATAGGTAGTGGCTAACAAGGTTAGATAAACTATAGGCATAACTACTGCCATCAACCCATTGAAAGTTCTTAACAAGCTCAGAAGAAAGGGCTTGTTTTCAATGTTAGCAACAATATGGTCATACCATTTTTGATAATTCTTCATATATTTTCTCATCACTTACTCAAATTTTGCTTATAGGGAAGCACTTGTCTTCTAGTATAGTGCAGAAAAAGAAGG